>NZ_JBSFTC010000010.1:0-91536 GCF_053590415.1 Nonomuraea sp. NPDC003201 | reverse complement strand
GCGCTGGCCGGCGAGCTGCGCATCTACATCAACGGCCAGCTCTCGACCACCACCATCACGTCCCACGCGAGCGCGTGGAACGCCACCGGCCCGCTGCAGCTGGGCCGGACCAAGACCGCGGGCGCCTTCACCGGCTACTGGCCAGGAGCCGTGGACGACGTCCGCACGTATGACGGCGTGCTGAGCACAGAGCAGATCGCTCAGCTGGCCGCCCAGTAAGTTCCCACCCACCCACCCACCCCAGTAAGTCCGATCTGCACCCCGACTGGGAGAGGTTCATGGACCTGCCGAGTGAGTTAGACCTGCCCGAATCCCGCTGGAATCGACCTCACGAACCCGACGAACCCGACAATCCAGACCCTTACTGGAACCGTTTCGTCAAGCCCAAGCCCGAGTCGCCCTGGCCTCGCAGACTCGCGGCGGTGCTCACCATCGCCCTCGTCGTCCCCCTCACGTACGCCATGCCCGCGCAGGCCGCGTCCCGGCCCGCCCCCTCGGTGGAGAACGAGAAGCCGATCAAGGGCAAGAGCGTCCCGGTCCTGCCCCCGATGGCCAATCCCGTCGAGAAACAGGCGTGGAAGGCGCCACCAGGCGTCGCCTGGCCCAAACCCCAGGCGGCGGAGCTGGGCGGCACCGGGGCGAGCACCCTGGCGGCGACCGGCTTCCCCGTGAAGCTGGCCCCGCAGAAAGACGCCAAAGCCGCCGCCGCCACGGCCGAGACCTCCGACCCGGTACGCGTCGAGCTCCTCGACTCCAAGCTGCTCGGCCTCGCGATGCGCGTATCGCCCGGCCAGGGAGCGAGCCTCAAGGCCGCGTCCGGCAAGAAGTCCCGCCTGCAGATCGACTACTCCGGCTTCCGCTACGCCTACGGCGGCGACTACGGCGCCCGGCTCCGCGTGGTCAAGCTGGAGGAGTGCGCCCTGACCGAGGCGGCCGGCTGCGCCGCCCCCCAGCCGGTCAAGAGCGAGAACGACCCGAAGGCGGGCACGCTGACCGCCGAGTTCGAGCCGGCCGGCCTGTACGCGGTCACGGCCGCGGCCTCGGGCCAGTCCGGCGACCACTCCGCCACCTCGCTCGCCCCGTCGGCGAGCTGGGGCGTCGGTCCCCAGACCGGCGACTTCAACTGGGACTACGACCTGCGCACCCCTCCCGCGCTGGGCGGCGACGAGCCGGAGTTGTCGATCGACTACTCCTCCCAGAGCGTGGACGGTCGCACCGCCTCCACCAACAACCAGGCCTCCTGGGTCGGTGAGGGCTTCGAGCTGAACCCCAGCGGCTACATCGAGCGCCGCTACAAGTCCTGCATGGTCGACGGCAAGAAGACCGGCGACCTGTGCTGGGACGGGGAGAACGTCACCCTGTCGCTCGGCAACTCGGCCGTCGAGCTGGTCAAGGACGCCACGAGCAAGCAGTGGCGGCCCAAGCGCGACGACGGCACCCGCATCGAGTACCTCACCGGCGCCACCAACGGCGACAACAACGGCGAGTACTGGCGGGTCACCGGCGCCGACGGCACCCAGTACACCTTCGGCCTGAACCGGCTGCCCGGCTGGGTCACCGGCAAGGCGGAGACGAAGTCGGTCCAGACAGTGCCGGTGTTCGGCAACAACAGCGGCGAGCCCTGCTACAACAGCACCCCGGCCAACGCCTGGTGCCAGCAGGCATACCGGTGGAACCTGGACTACGCGGTGGACACCCACGGCAACGCCACCACGTACTGGTACGCGCAGGAGAAGAACTACTACGGCCGCAACATGAAGCCCGAGCTGGGCACCGTGTACGACCGCGCGGGCTACCTCACCCGCATCGACTACGGCTACCTGCAGAACGAGCTGTTCACCAAGGCTCCCGCCTCCCGCGTCGTCTTCGACGTGGCCGAGCGCTGCCTGCCCAGCGGCACCATCACCTGCGCCGCCGACCAGCTCAAGAAGGAGACCGCCAGCAGCTGGCCGGACGTCCCGTTCGACCAGATCTGTGACTCCGGCGTGAAGTGCACCGAACGCCTGTCGCCGACGTTCTTCACGCGCAAGCGCCTGACCAAGGTCACCACGCAGATCATCAACGCCTCGGGCCAGTACACCCCGGTGGACTCCTGGACGCTCGCGCACCAGTTCCCCGCCTCGGGTGACGGCATGAGCCCGGCGCTGTGGCTGGCGTCGATCCAGCAGAGCGGTCACGTGGGCGGCACGATCACGCTGCCCAAGGTCACGTTCATCGGTGTGCAGCTGCCCAACCGGGTGGACGCCAACGAGGGCCGCGCTCCGCTGGTCAAGTGGCGCGTGCAGGCCGTGAACAACGAGTCCGGCGGCGAGCTGCGCGTCAACTACTCCGCCGCCGACTGCAAGCCCGGCGACGTGCCCGCCGCCGACAAGAACGCCAGGCGCTGCTTCCCGCAGCGCTGGTCACCGCCGAACGAGGCCGAGGTGACCGACTGGTTCCACAAGTACGTGGTCACGCAGACGATGGAGGTGGACCGCGTCGGCGGCGCCCCCAACGTCGTCACCGACTACGAGTACCTCGACGGGACCGCCTGGCGCTACGCCGAGAACATCCTCGTCAAGCCCGAGCACCGCACGTGGTCGGACTTCCGGGGCTACGGCCGGGTCCGGGTGCGTCAGGGCGACGGCCAGGACACCAAGCGCACGCTGACGGAGTTCCGCTACTTCCGCGGCATGGACGGTGACAAGCAGGCCGACGGCTCCAAGCGCAGCGCGCAGGTCACGGACACCGAGGGCGTCAAGCTCGACGACCTCGACCAGTTCGCCGGCTTCGAGCGCGAGGAGGTGGTCTACGACGGCGACGGCGGGGCCATCCTGAGCGCCACGCTCGAGGCGCCCTGGTCCGTCAAGACCGCCGAGTCCACGCAGAGCGGTGTCACCAAGGCCGCCTACGTGGTCGAGCCCAAGTCCATGGTCACCCGCACCGCGCTGGAGGGAGGCAAGTGGCGTCGTACCGGCGAGGAGCGCGAGTACGACACCAAGGGCCTGCTCACCCAGGTGGAGGAGAAGGGCGACCTGGCCACCACCGACGACGACCAGTGCACCCGCTACACCTACGCCCGCAACGACACCAGCTGGATGCTCGACTACACGAGCCGGATCCAGAAGGTCGCCGCCGGCTGCGGCACCGCCGTGTCCACGCTGGCCGCCGGTGAGGTCATCTCCGACCAGAAGGTCCAGTACGACAACAAGGCGTACGGCCAGGCGCCGACCAAGGGTGACGTGACCACCGTCGAGAACACCGTCTCCGGGGACGGCGCGACGATCGTCGAGAGCACCCACACCTACGACGCCTACGGTCGCGAGACCAGCGAGACCGACGCGCTGGGCACCAAGTCCACCACCACCTACACCCCGACGGCGGGCGCGCCCCCGACCGAGATCACGGAGACCAACCAGCTGGGCCACGTCGAGCGCACCCTGCTCGAACCGGCCTGGGGCGAGCCGTACGCCGAGGTCGACGCGAACAACCGCCGCATCGACATGGAGTACGACGCGCTCGGCCGCCTGGTCAAGGTCTGGCAGCCCGACCGCAGCAAGGCGGCCAACCAGTCGCCCAGCACCGAGTACGACTACTCGATGCGCACCGACGGTCCCAGCTTCGTCACCACGAAGACGCTGAACGCGGACGGCACCTACAGCGCGAGCCACGAGCTGTACGACGGCCTGATGCGCAAGCGCCAGACCCAGGAGCCCGCGCCCCGCGACGAGCAGACGCAGGACCCGGCGCTGCGTGACGGGCGCACGATCACCGACACCGTCTACAACTCGCTCGGCGAGGCGGCCAAGGCGAACACCGGCTACTTCGCCACCGGGACGCCCTCCACCGACCTGCTCGCCGTGGCCGACGTGGACGTGCCCAACCAGGTCGTGGTGACCTTCGACGGCAGCGGTGACGCCAACGCGCAGATCCTCAAGTCGAAGGGCCAGGAGAAGTACCGGGTCAGCACCACGCAGCAGGGCGACCGGGTCAACATCACGCCGCCGCCCGGCGGCACCGCCACGACCCGCATCGGCGACGCCGAGGACCGGCTCATCGAGTTGCGCCAGTACAAGGGCGCCACTCCGACGGGCGAGTACGAGTCCACCAAGTACACCTACGACCACGCCGGACGCCTGTCCACGGTGACCGACGCGGCGGGCAACGTGTGGAAGCACCACTACGACATGCGTGGCCGCGAGATCAAGATGGAGGACCCCGACAAGGGGGCCACCACGATGACGTACAACGACGCCGACGAGCTGGTCACCACGACCGACTCGCGCGGCAAGACGTTGTACTACGTCTACGACGCGCTGGGCCGCAAGAAGGAGCTGCGCGACGGCTCCGCGACCGGTCCGCTGCTCGCCGAGTGGCAGTACGACGCGCTGGCCAAGGGCCACATGAACGCCAGCATCCGCTACACGGGCGGGCAGGCGTACAAGGCCGAGATCAACGCGATCGACTCCGACTACCGCACGCTGCGCGAGACCGTCACCGTCCCCGAGCGGGAGGGCAAGCTGGCGGGTTCGTACCAGCTCAACACCCGCTACACGATCGACGACCAGGTCCAGTCCGTCAGCTTCCCGGCCGCGGGCGGCCTGGCGGAGGAGCAGGTCGTCTACACCTACGACGAGCTCAGCCAGCCGACCAAGGTCAGCGGCCTGAACACGTACGTGACCGCGACCCGCTACTCCAAGCTGGGCGAGACCCTGCAGCAGGAGCTGAGCACGGGAGGCAAGAAGACCTGGGTCACCTACACCCATGACGAGGGCACCCGCAGGATGTCCAGGATGCGGGTGGACAGGGAGGGCGCCGCGGCGACCGACCTGGACCTCAACTACAGCTACGACGCGGTCGGCAACATCACCAAGATCGCCGACAAGGGCGCGAGCGGCCAGGACACGCAGTGCTTCAAGTACGACCATCTGCGCCGGATGACCTCGGCGTGGACGGGCACCGACGACTGCGCCAGCGGCAGCCCGCAGTCCGACAAGATCGGCGGCGTGGCCCCGTACGCGCTCAGCTACGAGTACGACGCCACCGGCAACCGGACCAAGGAGATCAAGCACGCCTGGGGTGGCGCGGGTGAGACCACCCGTACCTCCACCTACCCGGCGGCGGGTGCCAAGCAGCCGCACGCGCTCCAGACCGTCGGGTCGGACCTCTTCGAGTACGACGCCGCGGGCAACACCACCAGGCGCAAGGTCGGCAACTCCGACCAGAGCCTGGTCTGGGACGCCGAGGGCAACCTGGAGTCGGTGACGGAGGCGGGCAAGACGACGTCCTTCGTGTACAACGCGGAGGGCGACCGGCTGATCCGCAAGACGCCGACCGACTCCACGCTCTACATCGACGACATCGAGTTGCGCTTCGACTTCGCCAAGGACGCCGTCGAGCAGACTCGCTACTACACCATCGGCGGCGAGCCCATCGCGGTGCGCACGCCGGACAACCAGGTCTACTTCCTGGTCAACGACCACCAGGGCACCGCTCAGGCGGCCGTGAACGCCGGGACCGGTGAGCTGGCAGTACGCAGGACGACGCCCTTCGGCGAGAACCGGGGATCGCCACCGGCGTTCTGGCCGGGGCAGCGCGGATTCGTGGGAGGCACGCAGGATTCCACGACCGGGCTGGTCCATCTCGGGGCCCGCGAGTACGACCCCAAGAACGGGCGCTTCCTGTCGGTCGACCCCGTCATGGAGGAGCAGAACCCGCAGCAGCTCAACGCCTACGCCTACGCCAACAACAGCCCCGTCACCATGAGCGACCCCGACGGCCAGCTGTTCTGGTTCGTCGCGGCGATCGTGGTGCGGGTCTCGGCGCAGATCATCGCCAGGAGGCTGGCGATGGCCGCCGCCAGGCGGGCCGCCATCGCGGCGGCGCGTGCGGCGGCGAGAAGGGCCGCCCTCGCGGCGGCACGGCGCCGGGCACTGGCGGAGGCCAGGCGGAGAGCCGCGGCGGAGGCCAAGAAGCGGGCCCTGGAGGCGGCGCGGAAGAAGGCCGCGGCCGCGGCCAGGAAGAAGCTCCAGGAACAGGCCAAGAAGAGGGCGGCCGAGCGGGCCAGGAAGGCGGCCACGGCACGGGCACAGCGGCGGGCCGCGGCGGCGGCGAAGAGAGAGGCGAGGAGAAAGGCCGCTGAGCAGGCGGCCAAGCGCCGGGCCGCGGCGGCGGCCAGGACGCGCAACAGGCGGGCAGGCCGGCTCCCCAGCGGGATCCAGCGGGCACGGCAGCGTCCGGCGCAGCGGCCGACCAGCCACAGGGCGCAGCAGCGGCAGTCGCCGCCCAGGGACAGCCGGCAGCCGATGCAGCCACGGCCGAGCCAGATCTACCGCAACGACGGCTCGACCCAGCCGACGCAGTCCTACACCGTCTACCGAGACGGCCGGATGTATCCGGACGGACCGCCACCGGCGGCCCGGCCCGGCGGCTCCGGCCAGGGCGAACGGCAGATCTTCCGGCCGGAGAAGATCGAGCCCGAGAACACGAGGACGGGCACGATCGCCGAAACCGGCTTCAAGGTCAACCAGTATCTCGACAAGAGCGGTATAGCCGACGCGCTCGACATCATCATCTGGGGCTTGGGAGGTTAGCCCCTACTGACGGACACCGGCGCGGGACCCTCACGGGTTCCGCGCCGGTGGCGTTTTCGGGTGTCATGTCACTAGAATCTTGTTCGGTAATGATTCGAGGAGGCAGCGTGAGCGCGTTCGATCTCAGTGGGAAGCAGGCTCTGGTCACGGGGGCGTCGAAGGGGATCGGGCGGGGCATCGCGCTCGCCTACGCCGAGGCGGGGGCCGACGTGGCGCTCGTGTCCCGCTCGGCCGAGAGCCTGGCCGAGGTGGCCAAGGAGGTCGAGGCTCTGGGCAGGCGCGCGGTCGTCATCCCCGCCGACCTCACCGACCGCGACGCCGCCGCGGGGGCCGTCGCGGCGGCGATCGACGGGCTCGGGCACCTCGACATCGTGGTCAACAACGCGGGCGGCTCCAACTTCCTCGTCGAGTTCAAGGACCTGCGGCTGTCGGGCTGGGACAAGCTGATGCGGCTCAACCTCGACTCGGCCATGATCGTCTGCCACACCGTCGCGCCCCACCTGCTGGAGCGGGGTGGCGGCACGGTCATCAACGTGGCGTCGGTGGCGGCGCTCGGCGCGCCCTTCCTCGCCCCGTACGCCGCCGCCAAGGCCGGGCTGGTGGCGCTGACCAAGACGCTGGCCGTGGAGTGGGCGCGGGCGGGGGTGCGGGTCAACGCGCTGTGCCCAGGCTGGACGGCCACCGACCTCAACCGGAACCTCTGGGAGGACGAGACCTCCGGCGCCGCCACGGTCGCCACCGTGCCCATGCGGCGCTGGGGGACGGTGGCGGAGATGGCCCAGCCGGCCGTGTTCCTGGCCAGCTCGGCTTCCGCGTACATGACGGGCCAGGTGCTGTTCGTGGACGGCGGTGCCACCGCCATCTAATTGTGTACGCGATTATTCGCCGGCCAATGCCAGTTTTATAGCCGACATTGGCGAAATGCCCCCTTTATGGGGAGCTTTAGAGAAGCAGTCTTCGATTTTCGGCAGATATAGGCATACGACATTGAGTGCTTGCGGCCGTGAACCGGGCTACCGTGTGGTCCGTGCAGCTCTACACGAGATCGGCCGGAACCGGGCTCCCGGTTGTGCTGCTTCACGCGTTCCCGCTCTCGTCGGCCATGTGGCTGGCCCAGCGCGAGGGACTGGCCAAGGCCTGCCGGGTCATCACACCCGACCTGCGCGGCTTCGGCGGGTCCCGCCTGGGCGACGACGAGCCGTCGCTCGACCTGATGGCCGACGACGTCGCCAGGCTGCTCGATGACGAGGGCATCGAGCGGGCGGTGGTGGGCGGGCTGTCGATGGGCGGCTACGTGACCATGGCGTTCTGCCGCCGGCACCCCGACCGGGTGCTCGGCGTGATCCTGGCCGACACCAAGGCCGGCGCCGACCCGCCCCCGGCGCGGGACAACAGGGAGCGCATCGCTCAGGCCGTGCTCTCCGAGGGCAGCGAGGTGCTGGTCAGCGAGGTGCTCCCGGCGCTCATCGGGCCGACCACGAGGGAGCGGCGGGCCATGGTGTTCGGGCGCGTCAAGGGGCTCGTGCAGTCGGCGCCGCCGGGCGCGGTCGCCTGGGCGCAACGGGCGATGGCCGCGCGGCCCGACTCGTTCGACACGCTGAGCGCGCTGAAGGTGCCGCTGCTGGTCGTGGTGGGGGAGGAGGACGAGCTCTCGCCACCCGCCGACGCGGAGGCGATGGCGCGCGCCGTGCCCGACGGGCGACTGGAGATCATCCCGAAGGCGGGCCATCTGAGCGCGGTGGAGCAGCCCGAGGCGTTCAACACGGCGATCACCGAATTCCTCCGCACCGACCTCGCCACCTCCCGCCCCTGACCCCACCCCGGCCCTAGGGAGCACACCCCAAGGGCCTCAGCCCTCCCTCTCCTTCCCCCGAAGGACCTCAGCCGGAGTGAGACGGGCGACGGGGGCACGGTCGGCAACTGGACTCGGCCCCTCCCCGGGAGGCCCTCAGACGTGGTCCTGGCGCGGCAGGACCACCTCCCGGACGATCAACGCGATGGCCGCCGCCACCGGAATGGCCAGCAGCGCGCCGACGATACCCAGCAGCGCCCCGCCGAACAGCGCGGCGATCACCGTCACCGCCGGCGCCACGTCCACCGAGCGCTTCATCACCCTCGGATAGATGAAGTAGTTCTCGACCTGCTGATAGATCACGAAGAAGACCGCGCACGCGATCCCCGCGGGCACCGACTGCAGCAGCGCGACCCCGGTCACGAGCACCGCGCCGATCGTGGCGCCCACCAGCGGGATCAGGTCCGTCAGCGCCACGACCAGGGCGAGCGCGAGCGCGTACTGCACTCCGGCGATGGACAGGAAGATCCAGGTCAGGAAGCCCGCGATGACCGAGATGAGCACGTTGCCCGCCACGTACCCGCCGATGCCGGAGAGGATCTGCTCGCTGATCGCCCTCGTCCGGGTCCTGCGGGAGGCCGGTACGAGCTTGAGCAGGTGGTCCTTGATCGTCTGCAGCGAGCCGAGGAAGTAGAGCATGAGCACCAGCAGCGTCACCGTGGTGTAGACGCCGTTCAGCACCACCAGCCCCGCGCCCATGATGCCGCTGGCCAGCGACGGCCCCAGCGTGGACGTCACGAACGTCTTGAGCTGCGCCAGGATCTGGTAGTCGGCGTCGAGCTGGTGCAGCGTCGGGTTCTTGCCGAGCTCGGTGACGTACGTGGGCACCGCCGCCACGAACTCCGACAACTGCTGGCTCACCGGCGGCACCACGGCCAGGCCGAACAGCGCGAACGCCACGATGACCCCGGCGAACACGATCGAGATCGCCCCCCGCCGGGCCAGGCCGCGGCGCTGGAGGGCCTCGACGGCCGGGTTGAGGCCGACGGCCAGGAACATGGCCACGACGACCAGGATGATCGTGCTCAGCGACGCGACGACCATCTGGGCGATCGCGATCGCCGTCAGCACCCCCAGCCCGCCGACCAGCCCGAACAGGAAGGGGCCGCGGGCGAGCGGCTTCCCGGGCAGTCCGTACGGCTGAGGGCCGCCGTCACCCTCCTGGGCCGGGGCGGCTCTCTTCGTGGTCGTGGATTCTTCGGACTCGGTGGGCTCCGGGGCGGTGGGATCGACATCCGCGGACAAGGTGACACTCCCGAGATTGTCGGTAAACAGCAAAGAGAGAGCCTAGCGACCATTGGATCGCCAGGCTCTCTCCAGCCTGCCCTTCAGCCCCCGTGTGCAGTCCCGACCTGTGGGCCGGTGGTTACTCCTGCCACCATTCGGCGTCGTCCTCGGACTTGCTCTCGGCCTTCGCCGCGGGCGTCGTGGCCGGGGCCTCCGGCACGGGAGCGGCGAGCGCCGGCTTGGCCGGGGCCGCCGTGACCGCGGGCTCCGGCTCCATGCCGGGCAGGGCCGCGCCGCCGAGCAGCTGGCGCAGCTGGGCGAGGTGGCTGGTGATGCTGTCGCGCTGGCGGGTGAGCTCGTCGACCTGGCGCTGCATGGTCGTGCGGGTGCGCTCGGCCTCGTTCTTCGCCTCGGTGACGATCGTGTCGGCGCTCGACTTGGCCTCGGCCACTATCGTCTCGGAGCTCTTGCGGGCGTTGGCGACGAGCTGCTTGGCGTGCAGGTCCGCCTCGCGGCGGGTCTGCTCGGCCTGCTGGGTGGCCTTCGTGGCCCGCGACTCGGCCGTGGCCGCGCGCTGCTCCGCCTCGGCGACCATGCGCTGGGTGTTGGCCTGGGCGGTGGCGTGGCGCTCGGCCTCCTGGCGCTCGGCCTCCTCGCGGCGGGAGGCGAGCTGGATCTCGAACTCCGCCTCGTCCTGCGCCCGCTTGGCCTCCGACTCCTCCAGCACCCGCTGAGCCTGCGCGCGCATCTCGTCGGCCTGCCGCTTGGCGGTGGTCAGCACCTCGTCGCGCTCGCGCTTGGTCGAGGCCCGCAGCTGGGCGACCTCGCGCTCGGCGGTGGTGCGGAGCTTGGCGATCTCCCGCTCGGCGTCGGCCCGCTTCTCCGCCACCTCGTGGTCGGCGGTGGCCCGCAGCTTGGCGACCTCGCGATCGGTGGTGTTGGTCAGCTCGTCGGCCTCGCGACGGGCGGTCGAGCGGGTCTCCTCGGCGTCGCGGTCGGCGGCCGAGCGCATCTCGTCGCTCTCCCGCGTGGCCACGGCGCGCTTCTCGGCGGCCTCGGCCTCGGCGGCGGCCCGCAGGTCGGCGGCCTCGACCTTGGCCGCGGCCTTGATCTCGTTGGCCTCGGACCTGGCGGCCTGGACGAGCTCCGTGGCCTGCTCCTCGGCCAGGCGGAGCAGCTGCTCGATGCGGGCGCCGAGACCGGAGTAGGTGGGGCGCTCCTGCTCCTGCAGCTGGCGCTGGGAGTCGGACAGGTCGCGCTGCAGGCTCGTCACCTGCTCGCGGGACTGCCGTAGCTCTCCGTCTAGCTGCTTCAGATGATCGTGGACCTGATGCCGGTCGTAACCGCGGAGCACCACGTCGAACTCGCGTGCGGGGGCGTCCTCGAAGAAATTGTTGAGCTGGGCGTCGATGTCGGACTGCATGGAGGCTCAATCCTGGGTTGTCGAGACGGCTACACGGGCCGGACGGGGGGTTCGGGGCATCCGATCCAGGAGCCTGTGCCAAAGGGCAGGCTCCATGTCCGGTGGAAGGTCAAGCGTACTCCGCTGGTGCCACCTGCGAAGCCCCGTCCAACTTTCTGCGTGACTAGTTACATATGAACGTTTTTTAACATTTGTCAGGTCCGGCGTTAGGGCTTGGCCGCCTGCACCAACTCCGTCAGCATTCCTCCCACGTCCTTGGGGTGCAGGAACGCGATCTCGGAGCCCATCGACCCGTGCCTGGGACGCTCGTCCAGGAGCCTCACACCCTTCTCATTGATCTTAGCCATCGCCTGGGCGACATCGGGAACCCCGAATGCCACATGATGGACACCCTCGCCACGCTTAGCGAGGAATTTTCCCACAGGGGAGTCCTCAGAGAGAGGTTCCAGAAGCTGAATGTAGGAGCCCCCACCTTCGCCGTCGGAGATGCGCAGCATGGCCTCCTTCACGCCCTGCTCCTCGTTGACCTCCCTGGCGACCACGGTCAGCTCGAACGTCTCCGAGAAGAACGCGATCTTCTCTTCGATGTCCTTGCACGCGATTCCGATGTGGTCGATCCGCATGAACATATGTGGCCCACCTCCATAGCGAGCGTCCGCCTACTCGTGGGTATGGTGTCAAAGAACCCGACGTGAGCGTAGGAGGCCCCCGTCATGTCCAGTTCCGTCATCGTGGCCGGAGCTCGCACGCCCATCGGCAAGCTCCTGGGATCCCTGTCCGGGCTGGCCGCCGTGGATCTCGGGGGCGTCGCCATCAAGGCCGCGCTGGAGCGTGCCAGGGTCGCGCCGGATGCCGTCGAGTACGTCATCATGGGCCAGGTCCTGCAGGCCGGCGCGGGCCAGATCCCCTCCCGCCAGGCCGCCGTCAAGGCCGGCATCCCCATGACGGTCCCCTCCGTCACCATCAACAAGGTCTGCCTGTCGGGCCTGGACGCCATCGCGCTGGCCGACCAGCTCATCCGCGCGGGCGAGTTCGACATCGTGGTGGCCGGCGGCATGGAGTCCATGACCAACGCCCCCCACCTCCTGCCCGGCCTGCGCAAGGGCGTCAAGTACGGCGGTTCGCAGGTCGTCGACTCGATGGCCCACGACGGCCTGTTCTGCGCGTTCGACCAGCGCGCGATGGGCGAGTCGACCGAGCACTACAACGCCCGGCTCGGCATCGGCCGCGAGGAGCAGGACGCGCTGTCGGCCCGCTCCCACCAGCTGGCCGCCGCCGCCATCAAGAACGGCCTCTTCGACGAGGAGATCGTCCCGGTGGAGATCCCGCAGCGCCGCGGCGAGCCGCTGATCGTCAAGGAGGACGAGGGCGTACGCGGTGACACCACCCAGGAGACCCTGGCCAAGCTCCGCCCGGCCTTCGCCGCCGACGGCACGATCACGGCCGGCTCCGCCTCGCAGATCTCCGACGGGGCCTGCGCCGTCGTGGTCATGTCGAAGTCGAAGGCCGAGGAGCTGGGCCTGGAGTGGCTGGCGGAGATCGGCAGGCACGGCAACGTCGCGGGCCCGGACGCGTCCCTGCAGTCCCAGCCGGCCAACGCCATCAAGCACGCGCTGTCGAAGCAGGGCGCGACGGCCGGCGACCTGGACCTGGTGGAGATCAACGAGGCCTTCGCCAGCGTGGTCCTGCAGTCCGCCAAGGAGCTGGGCGTGCCGCTGGACAAGGTCAACGTCAACGGGGGCGGCATCGCCCTGGGCCACCCGATCGGGGCCTCGGGCGCGCGGATCGTGCTGACGCTGGCGTACGAGCTGAAGCGCCGGGGCGGCGGCCTGGGCGCCGCCGGGCTCTGCGGCGGCGGCGGCCAGGGTGACGCGCTGATCATCTCGGTCCCCAAGCAGTAGGAAGTCCTCGCGGGCCCCGGGGAGAGCCCCGGGGCCCTTCTTGCGCTCGGCCATGTAAAGAATTCTAGACACGAAGTCCGGGATGTTTTACATTCGAGGCATGGCATCCGAAGAGAGACGCGCGTGGATCATGGCCGTGGTCTCGGTCTGCGCGTACGGCACGTACGTCGCGATCATCCTCGGCCGAGCGGCCGGCACCTCCATCGCGGAGGTGCCCTACGCGGCGACGCTGCTGTGGAGCATCGGGGGTGCGATCGCGGCGACGATCGTCCTCGACATAGCGCTCTCGGCGGTCTTCCGCCGAGGCGCCGGGATGAAGGACCAGCGTGACCGCGAGATCTGGCGCTACGGCCAATACGCCGGCCAGTGGTGCCTCGTTCTGGGCGGGCTGGCGGCGTTGTGGATGGCCCTGGCCGAGGTCGGCTACTTCTGGATCGCGAACGTGATCTACCTGGCGTTCGTGCTCTCGTCGGTGCTGGGGTCCGCGCTGAAGATCGTCGCCTACCGCCGGGGCCTGCCGTCATGGTGAAGTCCACCAAGGTCACGAACTCGATCCGGGCCCTGCGGTTCGCCAGCGGGGAGATGACGCAGGCGGAGCTGGCCGAACGGGTCGGCGTGACCAGGCAGACCATCATCGCCGTCGAGCAGGGCCGCTACTCGCCCTCCTTGGAGATGGCGTTCCAGATCGCGCGGGTGTTCGGGGTCCCGCTCGATGACGTGTTCCAGTATCCAGAGGGAGAGTGACCATGAAGGCGATCGTTCAGGACGAGTACGGGCCCGCCGATGTCTTGAAATTTCGGGACATCGAGAAGCCGTCGCCCGGTGAGACCGACGTGCTGTTACGCGTGCGCGCGGCTGGGCTCGACATGGGCGTCTGGCACATGATGACCGGCATCCCGTACCTGATGCGCCCGGCGATCGGGCTGCGCGCGCCCAAGGGCCGGCCCGGCACCGACGTCGCGGGGGTCGTCGAGGCGGTCGGCGCGGGCGTGACCCGGTTCCGGCCCGGCGACCGGGTGTTCGGCACGTGCGGCGGCGGGGCCTTCGCCGAGTACGCGTGCGCCCGCGAGGACCGGCTCGCGCCGATCCCGGGCGACCTCGCGTTCGAGCCCGCGGCGGCCGTGCCGACCTCGGCCATCACCGCCCTCCAGGCGCTGCGCGACCAGGCCCGGGTGCGGGCGGGGCAGCGGGTGCTGGTCATCGGCGCGGGCGGGGGAGTGGGGACGTACGCGGTGCAGCTCGCCAAGGCGTCCGGGGCGGAGGTCACGGGCGTGTGCAGCGCGGCGAAGGCGGACCTCGTACGGTCGATCGGCGCGGCCGAGGTCGTCGACTACGCCCGCGAGGACTTCGCCGGCCGGGGAAGCCGCTACGACGTCATCGTCGACACGGCGGGCAACCGCCCGCTGCGCCACCTGCGCAGAGCCCTCACGCCCCGCGGAACGGTGGTCATCGTCGGCGGCGAACGCGGCGGGCGGTGGCTGGCCGGCACCGACCGCCAGCTCCGGACCGTGCTGCTGGACCCGTTCGCCCGCCAGCGGCTGCGCGTGGTCTTCATGGCGCCCCGGGAGGCCGACCTGCGAGCGGTGGCGGAGCTCGTCGGCTCCGGCCAGGTCACGCCGGTGGTCGACCGAACGTACCCGCTCAGCGAGGTCCCCGAGGCCGTCCGCAGCCTGGAACGGGGGCAGGTGAGTGGCAAGGCCGTCATCACCGTCTGAGCCCCGCCGGCCCGGACAGCGCGATGCCAGGAATGGAGCGGGGCAGCCCTCGGCCCGGACAGCGCGATGCCCCGGTCCGACCAGGAATGGACCGGGGCTCCGCGATGCAGGGACCCACCAGGATTCGGGTCCCTGACGTCGCCCCCCTACGGGGGCTGTTCAGCCCGGCCGCGAGGGAGGGTGCGGCCGGGCTGCTTGTGGACGGTCATGAGGAGAGGAACTTGGCGAAGACCGAGCGGTTGCGGCGCTCCGGCCGCAGGCTCTTCTGCGCCTCGCGCACCCGCCGCTGCTCGGCCGCGGCGCGGCGGAGCTCGGAGGCGTGGTGCTGCATCACGGTGTACTCGAGTTCGGCGTTCATGGTGGCCCCTTGTGGCTCGTGCTTCTTCCCTGCACTCTTAAGACTCCTCCTAAGGCCCTCCCGGACACATCGGGCGGATGCCTTATCTCCGGACGTAAGGCCAGATAGGGAGGTACTTAGGCAGGCGCACCAGGCGACTAAGGCACCCGTGAGCCGTCCTTAGGGCTCGTCCGTGAACTTCACCGTGACCTTCGTGAAGCCGAGCGACTTCAGCAGGCCGGTCATCATGGCCTTGGTGTTGGCGTCCGCCCTGGCGCGCAGGTCGCTCGCCACCGCCGCCTCGGTGATCTTCTTCTCCGCCAGCAGATAGAGCTCCCTCTGGTCCCCTGGCGACCCGGACAGGAAGTCCTGCACCCGGTCGAACAGCCCGCGCTGCTGCGCGTACACGTACGAGCGGCTGTTGTCCAGGTTGGGCTTCTCCAGCTGGGCACGGGGCAGGAGCACGGTCGCCTGGGTGCGGTCCTCCGACACCGTCACGGCGTTCCCGGCCAGGCCGGAGAAGTCCACGTACGCGTCCACCCCGCCCGCCCCCACGAACAGCGTGCGGGTTCCCTTGATCGCGTCCGGCAGGAAGTTGGCGTCCTTCTCCAGGTCCACGACCACCTGGAAGTTCCCCGTGGCGGCCTCGAAGCGGCTGAGGTCCTTGATGGACTGCAGGAGCACCGGCTGACTGCGGTCGATGGCCTGTTCGCCGAGCGGGTTGAGCCAGGTCCAGGCCAGGCGGCCGCCCACCACGAGCAGGACCGCCAGGACCAGGAAACCCGCCACGTATCGCCACCTGCGGCGCCGCGCGGTGGTCACCTCGAGCGGCGTCGTACGGGAAGTCGTCATGCGTGCATGACTACCCGTCGGGCGATCATCATTGCCAGCCGTTTGGTGACATCTTCCGATCCATCCGCCGCCGCCTAGCTCAGACCGGCCATGGACGTGCTGGGGGCCGAGTTCGGCGTGCCTTCGCCCTCCGGGTACACGGGGTAGACGTGGCTCGACTCCGGCGTCGGACGGGCCGACGGCGCCACCTGCGGCCGTGCCGCGCCCCCGCCGCCGAAGTACATGCTCGACAGCCCGCAGTTCTGGAAGTCGCTGTAGAACATCCGCAGCCACTCCCTGCGCTGGTGCTCGCTCAGCCACGAGAACCACGACGCCGCGTACTGGTGCTCGGGCAGCGGCCCGCCGGGCAGGGGCTCCCCGCGCAGCCACGCCATCACGATCTCCCGGTAACCGTCCGCGACCGTGCCGGGGCAGCGGGCGGCCAGGGACTCGATGTACTCGTACGCCGCCTCCTCCGCGAACCCCGCGGACAGGTCGGGCACGTGGACGGGCGCCAGGCCGTTCGAGGGCTTCAGCTCCTCCTCCAGCGGCCGCTGCTCCACCCGCGTGAACGCGGCGGGCGTCCCCGCCAGACGGGAGGCGATCTGCGTGAACGCCGCCCCCAGCTCGGTCAGCCCCGCCCGCATCCCCGGGTGCACGCACACCGTGATCGGCCAGTCCTGGCAGCTGTAGGCGATGTCCACGGCCGCGGCCGGCTTCGGCTGGGCCAGCACCCGCGACACGCCCATCCCGGCCGCCAGCACGGACAGCAGCGCGCACGCCAGCACCAGCGCCTGCCTGGTCACCAGCGCCGCCCAGCCGAGCAGCAGCGCCGCCGTGATGCCGAGCAGCCAGATCGTCTGGTCGAAGAACGGCGCCCCGCTCAACCCCTGGAACAGGTCGTACGGCTCCCCGGTGCCGGGCGCCAGCTTGTCCGCCCAGCCCCGGTCGTCGGCCAGCCACGAGAACAGTCCATAGCAGGCCAGCCCGGCCAGCGGCGGCGTGAACGCCTTGGGCACCACCCAGCCGGCCACCCAGCCGATCACCGAGTAGAGCGCCAGCCCCGCCATGCCCATGCCCAGGCCGGACAGGCTCAGCCGCCCCGACTGGTCGGTGAGCACCGTCTTGACCGCCAACACCAGCACCGTCGCACCGAACGACCCGAGCACCACCACCACGATCGCCAGCGGCGCCTTGAGCGCGCGCCACGTCGTGAGCGGGCGCCCGCGCAACGCCCTGCGCTTGCGCAACGCCACCCACGCCGCGAACGCGGCGGCCACCGGCCCGGTCATCCGCAACGAGCCGATGACCGCGGCCACGATGTTCTCCCACGCGTCCACGCCAGGTATCAGGACATTCCACGCCGCCAGCAGCCCGATCGCCAGGAGCACGGCCACCGTGACGGCCGCGCTCTGCTTCAGCTCCTCTCGTGAAATGCCCGCGTGCTCACGCACCCTTTTCCCCGTTGACCTTCATCAAGCACCCCCCGTGCCCCTCGGCAAGGCCGAAGCGAATGAGTCCGGCCTGTCCCCACAGGCCGATGGACTTGGCTTCTGCGTCACCATACGTACGAGAACCATAACTGAGCGTGATGATTGACGTCCGGATTCTTGGTCAAGCGGGGAAGCCTGTCGCTCCAGGTCACCAGACGAACCGGGACGAGGGGCGCGCTACCGTATGCGCTGTGTCGCACCCCAAGCCGCTCAACCTGCCGTTCGACCCCATCGACCGGGCCGCGGAGAGCTGGCGTGCCCACTTCGGGCCCTCCTCCGCCATGGCCGCCGTGACCTCGATCATGAGAGCCCACCAGATCCTGCTGTCGCAGCTCGACTCGCTCCTGAAGCCGTACGACCTGACCTTCGCCCGGTACGAGGCGCTGGTCCTGCTGACGTTCAGCAAGACAGGCGCGCTCCCGCTGTCGAAGATCGGCGAACGGCTCATGGTCCACCCCACCAGCGTCACGAACACGGTGGACAGGCTGGAGAAGTCCGGGTTCGTCTGCCGGCTGCCCAACCCGCGGGACGGGCGCGGCGTGCTCGCCGAGATCACCAAGACCGGCCGGGACGTCGTGGAGCGGGCCACCCGCGACCTGATGGGCGCCGAGTTCGGCCTGACC
This sequence comes from Nonomuraea sp. NPDC003201, assembly GCF_053590415.1. Lineage (NCBI taxonomy): Bacteria > Bacillati > Actinomycetota > Actinomycetes > Streptosporangiales > Streptosporangiaceae > Nonomuraea > Nonomuraea sp. NPDC003201. The sequence continues at coordinate 73,562 of NZ_JBSFTC010000010.1, read as the reverse complement.
ATGTACGCCGAGGACGAACTCGACCGGATGTTCACCCAGTTGCGCACCCTCCGGGTGGCGGCGGGCGACTTCCAAGAGGGCGGCGGGTGACTGCGCCGCCCCGGTGATGCGGCAAGATGAAGAGCATGGCGGACTTCTCTAGGCCCGGGTCGCTCTACGGAGCGATTGACCTGGGCGCGCGCAAGCAGGCCCTCGAGGCGCAGGCCCGGCGGGAGGCGGCGGGTCCCCAGGCGGCCGCGTCGGCCTCGATCGTGGACGTGACCGAGGAGACGTTCACGACCGAGGTCATCGACCGCTCGATGACCACGCCCGTGGTCCTCGACCTGTGGTCGCCGCGGGCGCCGGGCAGCGCCCAGCTCAGCCCGGTGCTGGAGAAGGTCGTCGGCGATCTCGGCGGCCGGGCCGTGCTGGCCAAGGTCAACGTCGACTCCAGCCCGCAGATCGCCCAGGCGCTGCGCGTGCAGGCCGTGCCGACCGTGCTGGCCATCTTCCAGGGGCAGGCCGTCACCGGCTTCCAGCAGGTGCTGCCCGAGCAGGAGGTGCGCCGCTGGCTCGACGAGCTGATGGGCGCGGTCGAGCAGTTCTACCAGGCCAACCCCGACGCCCGGCCCGCGACGGCGGAGCCCGGCGAGCAGGAGGCGCCCGCGGGGCCGCCCGCCGACCCCGACCTGGTGGCCGCCGAGCAGGCCATCGACGCCGGCGACCTCGACGCGGCCGCGGCGGCGTACGAGCGGCTGCTGGCCCGCGCGCCGGGCAACGAGGACGCCAAGATGGGCCTGGCCGGCGTCAGCCTCATCAAGCGGACCGAGAGCGCCGACCCCGCCGACGTCCAGCGGCGCCTGCAGGACCCCGCCGACATCGAGGCGCAGTTGCTCGCCGCCGACCTGGAGATGCTGTCCGGCTCGGTCGACGAGGCGTTCGGCCGCATCATCGCCGTGGTCAAGCGCACCTCGGGCGACGAGCGCGACAAGGCCAGGCGCCACCTGCTCGGCTTGTTCGACGCGTTGCCGGCCGACGATCCATCTTTGGCGAAAGCACGTAGAGCTTTGGCGAGCGCACTGTTCTAACCTGGGTGTATGCGGGTCGTCACCATATCCGCGACATACGGCACGGCCGGTAGCCAGATCGGCCCGGCCGTCGCGGAGCGCCTCGGCGTGCCCTTCGTCGACCGCGCCATCCCCAGCGCGGTCGCCCAGGAGCTGGGCTGCACGCTGGAGGAGGCGCTCGCCCACGACGACCGGGCCGAGCACGGCCTCGGGCGGTTGCTCTCGGGGGCGATGCGGTTGCCGACCGTCACGTTCGGCGGCGTCGACATGTACGTGCCCGGCGCGATGCCGTACGCGCCGGAGGAGTTCGTCCGCCGTACCGAACGCATGCTCAAGGACATGGCCCGCGACCAGGGCGGGGTGTTCCTCGGCCGGGCGGGGGCCGTGGTGCTGGCCGACCACCCGGGCGCGCTCCACGTCCGGCTCGACGCGCCGATCCAGCGCAGGATCCGGCAGACGGCCACGCTGTCGGGGATGAGCGAGCGCGAGGCCCGCCGGGTCATCGAGGACAACGACCGTGCCCGGATGGCCTACGTACGGCACTTTTATCGGGCGGATCCGACGGATTCCTGTCAATATCATCTGGTCGTCGACAGCACCACAATCCCCGTTCCCACCTGCGTCGAGCTCATCGTCACAGCGGCCGAGGCGCTGGATTGACCTGGCGCCCCCTATCATGGGGGAATTCTTGGTCAGTCCCGAAGGAGCGATTGACGTGGCGACCGTCCCGAGTGTGTCGTACTCCATCACCGTGCGTCTCGAGGTGCCGGCCGGCGGCAAGGCCGTCAGCCAGCTCACCCACGCCGTAGAGTCGGCCGGGGGCGTGGTCACAGCCCTCGACGTCACCAACGCGGGCCATGAGAAGCTCCGCATCGACGTGACCTGCGCGGCCAGGGACACCGACCACGCCCAGGCCATCGTCGACCAGCTCGAGGCGGTCGAGGGCGTCGTCATCCACAAGGTGTCCGACCGCACGTTCCTCATGCATCTCGGCGGCAAGATCGAGATGAAGTCCAAGGTGCCGCTGCGCAACCGCGACGAGCTGTCCATGGCCTACACCCCGGGTGTGGCGCGCGTGTCGATGGCCATCGCGCGCAACAAGGAGGACGCCCGGCGCCTGACCATCAAGCGCAACACGGTGGCCGTCGTCACCGACGGCTCGGCCGTGCTGGGCCTGGGCAACATCGGCCCCGAGGCCGCGCTGCCGGTCATGGAGGGCAAGGCGGCGCTGTTCAAGCGCTTCGCGGGCATCGACGCCTGGCCGATCTGCCTCGACACGCAGGACGTCGACGAGATCGTCCGCACGGTGCAGGTGATCGCGCCCGGGTTCGGCGGGATCAACCTGGAGGACATCGGCGCGCCGCGCTGCTTCGAGGTGGAGCGGCGGCTGCGCGAGCTGCTCGACATCCCCGTCTTCCACGACGACCAGCACGGCACGGCGATCTGCGTGCTCGCGGCGCTCACCAACGCGCTGCGGGTGGTCGACAAGGACATCGAGACCGTCAAGATCACCATGGCGGGCGCGGGCGCGGCCGGCAACGCGGTGCTGCGCCTGCTGCTGGCCGCCGGCGCCCGCAACGTGGTCGTCTGCGACTACCTGGGCGCCGTCCACCGCGGGCGCGACGACCTCGACGAGTCGCTGCAGTGGATCGCCGACCACACCAACGCCGAGGGCTACGCGGGCGACCTGCGGGGGGCGGTCAAGGACGCCGACGTCTTCGTCGGCGTCTCGGCGCCGGGGATCCTGACGGGCGACGACATCGCGACGATGGCCAAGGACGCGGTGGTGTTCGCGCTGGCCAACCCGGAGCCTGAGGTGTCGCCGGACGACGCGCGTGAGCACGCGGCCGTGGTGGCCACGGGGCGCTCCGACTACCCCAACCAGATCAACAACGTGCTGGCCTTCCCGGGCGTCTTCCGGGGGCTGCTGGACGCGCAGGCCAACGGGGTGACGCAGGAGATGCTGCTGGCCGCGGCCGGCGCCCTCGCCGCCGTCGTCACGCCGGAGGAGCTGGGTCCCAACTACATCGTCCCCAGCGTCTTCCACCCCGACGTGGCGGGCGCCGTCGCGGCGGCGGTGCGCGAGTCGGCGGGCGGGCGTGCGCGCGGCTTCACCGAGGCATAACAAGCATCGTTTTTTACGGCGGAGCACGGGTGGCGCCGACCGCCGCCCGTGGCGTGAGAAGTACCATTTTTTACGGCGGAGCACGGGTGGCGCCGACCGCCGCCCGTGGCTGAGGGCCTCCAGGGGGACGGCCGCTGACCCGCACGTGGCCGGCCGCCGCTACGGCGATCCTTTGACCGGCTCCGTGGCACTCCGTCCCGCCGTCCGCGTTGCGCCGGGCTCCGCCGCAGGGCTGCTCGCCGTACCGGCGCTCGTGGGGTGCTCGCTGCCGTTGGCACGCGTGGAGTGGTCGCCGGACCCGGGATCGGGAGGTGGGGGTCAGGCGGGTTGGGTGGTTATGGCTGGGATGAGGTGGTAGCTCTCCTGGAAGACGAGGTTGTGGGCGTCGCCGGCGGCGATCGCGCGTAGCGTGTCGAGCTGGGCCTCGGCGTCCGCGCGGCCGAAGACGTTCAGCGGCCAGTCCCCGACCGTGTTGCCCCGCAGGTGCGGGTGGTGGAAGTCGCAGCCGTAGTGGGCGACGATCGCGATCGGCTGGTTGTGGGTGGCGCGCTGTTCCGGCCACGTCAGCGACCACATCGCGTTGAGCCCGCCCTCGCGCGACCGGGTGACCCCGCTGGCCACCACCTCGCCGGTGCCGAGCAGCAGGTCGGCGTTGAGCTCGTCGAGGGCTCTGCGTGCCACCGGGTCGAGCAGCTCGGCCGCCGTGGCGAAAACGTGTTCCTTGTCCTCCCGCGTGACGGCCCCTCCGTGGTCGCCGTCACGCAGGTCGCGGAAGTGCCTGAGCAGGGCTTCGTTCATCGGAGTGCACATGACTACCCCCTGCCCAGATCCGGGTCAGGTGAGCAGGGCGGCGATGCGATCGCGCACGTCAGGCGTGTCGAGCCCGCGTACCGTCAGCGTCGTGCGGCGGCGTACGACGTCGTCCACCATGGCCGCCCACTCGCGGTCGCGCGCGTAGACGGCCTGGGCCCAGATGTCGGGGCCGTCCGGGTGGATGCGCTCGCCGAGGGCGGGGTCCTCGCGGATGAGCCGGGCCAGGTCGAACGCGATCGACCCGTAGTGCGTGGCCAGGTGCCTGGCGACCAGCGGATCCATGCGCGCGCCCGGATCGCGGTCGGTCCACAGCCGCAGCGCCACCGCGTCGGGGCTGGCCAGGCCCGGGAGGGGTACGGCGGGCAGGATGTCGGCCAGGTCGTCGCCCAGGGGCCGGCCGGGCAGGTGGGCGAGCGTGTCGAGGACGTGCCTGCCGATGTGGCGGTAGGTGGTCCACTTGCCGCCCGCGACCGAGAGCATGCCGCCCGTCCCCCTGGTCACCACGGTCTCCCGCTTCGCGGCCGTCACCTGCCCGGGGCCGCCGGGCAGGACGCGCAGCCCGGCGAAGGCGTAGGTGATGTCCTCGCGCCTGAGCTGGGCGTCGCGTACGGCGTGGCCGGCCTCGTCGAGGATCTGCGCGATGTCGGCCTCGGTGGCGCGCACCCCGCCCGGATCGCCCTCGTACGCCTCGTCCGTGGTGCCGAGCAGCAGGTGGTCCTCCCACGGGATGGCGAACGACACGCGGTACTTGTCGATCGGCGTGGTCAGCGCCGCCTTCCACGGTTCGTGGCGGCGCAGCACCAGGTGGGCGCCCTTGGACAGCCGGATGCTCGGCGCGGCGTCCGGGTCCTCCATGCGCCGCAGGTGGTCCACCCAGGGGCCGGTGGCGTTCAGGACGAGCCGGGCGGAGACCCCGAACTCGGCCCCGTCGAGCCGGTCGCGCAGGTCGGCCCCCGTGACCGTGCCGCCCGTCTTGCGCAGCCCGACGACCTCGGCGTGGTTGAGCACGACCGCGCCCGCGTCCGCGGCGGCCCGTACGGTCATGACCGCGACGCGGCTGTCGTTCATCTGGTGGTCGCCGTAGACGGCGGCGGCCCGCAGCCCCTCGGTACGCAGCGCGGGCACCTTGGCCAGCGCCTGGTGGGGCGTGATCACCTTGCCCATGCCGTCGCCGAACACCGACAGCGCCGAATACAGGAACACCCCAGCGCCCAGCTTGGCCGCCCCGTGCGGCCCGCCCTTGTAGATCGGCACCAGGAACGTCAGCGGCTTGACCAGGTGCGGCGCGATGTCGGCGGCCAGGGCGCGGCGCTCGCGGTGGTTCTCGGCGACCAGCCGGACGTTGCCGGTCTGCAGGTAACGCAGGCCCCCGTGGACGAGCTTGGAGGAGGCGCTGGAGGTCGCGCCGGCGAAGTCGCCCGCGTCGACCATCGCCACCCGCAGCCCGGCCTGCGCGGCCATCCAGGTCACGGAGGTGCCGAGGATGCCGCCGCCGATCACGAGCAGGTCGTAGGCGGTGCGCGAGAGCTCCTCACGGGTCTGCGCGCGGTCTGCGGCGGTCGTCGTCGTCATTGCCCCACTCCCTACTGCTCGACCCAGTCGAGGGTCCGGGCCACGGCCTTCTTCCAGTTGCGGTATTCGTGCTCGCGCGCGGCCTCGTCGATGGCCGGGCGCCACTCGGCGGCCTTGTGCCAGTTGGCGCGCAGGCTGTCGACGTCGGGCCAGTAGCCGGTCGCCAGCCCGGCGGCGTAGGCGGCGCCCAGGGCGGTCGTCTCGGCCACCATGGGCCGGATCACCGGCACCGCGAGGACGTCGGCGAGGGTCTGCATGAGCAGGTTGTTCGCGGTCATGCCGCCGTCGGCGCGCAGCGTGGTCAGGTCGAGCCCGGAGTCGGCGTTCATCGCGTCGACCACCTCGCGGGTCTGCCACGCGGTGGCCTCCAGCACGGCCCGGGCGATGTGCCCCTTGGTGACGAACCCGGTCAGCCCTGCGATCACGCCGCGCGCGTCCGAGCGCCAGTGCGGCGCGAACAGCCCCGAGAAGGCCGGTACGAAGTAGCACCCGCCGTTGTCGTCGACCGTCCTGGCCAGCGTCTCGATCTCGGCCGCGCTGGAGATCAGGCCCAGGTTGTCACGCAGCCACTGCACCAGCGACCCGGTGACCGCGATCGCGCCCTCCAGCGCGTACGTGGCCGGGCCCGCGCCGATCTGGTAGCCGACCGTGGTCAGCAGGCCGTGCTTGGAGACGACGGGCTCGTGGCCGGTGTTCATCAGCAGGAAGCTGCCGGAGCCGTAGGTGCTCTTGGTCTCGCCGGGCGCGAAGCACGTCTGGCCGAACAGCGCCGCCTGCTGGTCGCCGAGCGCCGAGGCGACGGGGACGCCCGCCGCGGTGCGGCCGTAGACCTCGGAGGACGGGCGGATCTCCGGCAGCATCGCGCGGGGGACGCCCAGCGCGTCGAGCAGTTCGTCGTCCCAGGCCAGCGTGTGGATGTTCATCAGCATCGTACGGCTGGCGTTGGTCACGTCGGTGATGTGGCGGCCGGTGAGGTTCCACAGCAGCCAGCTGTCCATCGTCCCGAACAGCACCTCGCCGCGCTCGGCCCGCTCCCGCAGCCCGTGGGCGTCCAGCAGCCAGCGGATCTTCGGCCCGGAGAAGTACGTCGCCAGCGGCAGCCCGGCCTTCTCCTTGAACAGCCCCTCGTGCTCGGCCAGCGCGCGGGTCAGCTGGTCCGTGCGGGTGTCCTGCCAGACGATCGCGGGGCAGACGGGCCGGCCGGTGGCCCGCTCCCACAGCACGGTGGTCTCGCGCTGGTTGGTGATGCCCAGCGCGGCGATCTGGCCGTCCTCGATGCCGGCGCCGCTGACGGCCTCGGCCAGCACGCCCTGCACGGCCTGCCAGATCTCGGCCGCGTCGTGCTCGACCCAGCCGGGCTTGGGGAAGATCTGGCGGTGCTCGCGCTGGGCGACGGAGATGATGTTGCCGGCCTGGTCGAAGACGATGCAGCGGCTGGAGGTGGTGCCCTGGTCGATGGCGGCGACGTATTGAGTTCGAGGCACGGGGTTCCTCGCTTGGTTCTGGTTCGGCAATGCCGAACGAATGCTATTTCGTGGTCTTAGGGATGTTCAAGTGAGCGGGTGATCGCGCGGGCGGCGTCCCGTACGTACGAGACGAACTCCATGTGCAGGGCGCCGTCGGGGGCCAGCCGCTCGACGGCGCCGCGGATGCCGATGGCGCCCACCACCAGGCCGCGCGGGTCCTTGATGGGCGCGGCGATGGCCACCTCGCCCTCGGTGAACTCCTCCGTCTCGGCGGCCCAGCCGCGCGTCCTGACCAGGCCGAGCTCCTTCTCCAGCGCCGCGGGGTCGACGATCGTGTTCTTCGTGTACGGCTGCAGCGGCGGCGCGGGCGGCTCGCCGTACGGGTCGTGGGCGAGCAGGACCTTGCCGAGCGCGCTGGCATGGGTCGGCAGGTATGTGCCCACCTGGAGCGTCTGCATGCTGTCGTCGGGCCGGAACACGTGGTGGATCACCAGCACGTGGCCCTCGTGGAGGGTGCCGATCCAGGCGCTCTCCCTGCTGCGCCCCGCGAGGGCGTCGGCCCAGTTGATGGCGCGGGTGCGCAGCTCGTTGACGTCGAGATAGCTGCTGCCGAGATGGAGCAGCGTGGCGCCGAGCCGGTATTTCCCGCTCGCCGGGTCCTGCTCGACGAACCCGACGTGGACCAGCGTGCGCAGGATGCCGTGCAGCGTGCCCTTGGGCAGGCCCAGCGCCCTGGCCAGCTCGGCCACCCCGAGCTGGCGCGGCCCCGAGGCCAGCAGCCTCAGGATCGCGGCCGCCCGCTCGACCGACTGAATCGTCTCTCCCACAGCCCGCACCCTAGCGCAGATTCGTTCGGAATTGCCGAACGGCCGAAGGGATGGAACCGATCTTCGCATGGCCGCGTCCAGAAGGTGGGGGTAATGCGCCGTCAATCCTTAATGGGATGACAGTTCCGTTAAAATGGAACGTTGCGACAAGGAGCGTAGATGGACCAACCTTCCCGTTCGGCGGGAACCGTGCGGCCAGGGGGCCGCACGGCGCGGGTGCGCGCGGCCGTCATGGAGGCCACGCAGGACGAGCTGGTCGAGCACGGCTTCCATGGCCTGACCATGGACCAGGTGGCGGCCAGGGCGGGCGTCGGCAAGACCACGGTCTACCGGCGCTGGGGGAGCAGGGCGGGCCTGGTCACCGATCTCATGACCGAGCTGGCCAACCAGTCCACGCCCCATGCCGACACGGGCGGCGTCGAGGCCGACCTGCGGGCCAACGCGCTGTCCGTACTGGGGGCGATCAACGACGGGCGGCTCGGTGCCACGTTCCAGGCGGTGATCGCCGCCGCCACCAGCGACGAGCAGGCCGCCGGCGCGCTGCGCGCCTTCTACCTGCGCAGGATCGCGGAGTGGGCCAACGTCGTGGACCTGGCGGTCAAGCGGGGCGAACTGCCCGCGGGCACCGACGGCGCGGAGGTGATCCGCGCGATCTCCGCCCCGCTCTACTACCGGCTGGTGGTCACCAGGGAGCCGGTGACCGAGCAGGACGCGGAACGGTCCGTGGCGCGCACGCTGGCCGCCGCCAGGGCCGGCGCGTTCGTCGTGGAAGGGCCCTAGCTCACGGGGTCGAACGCGGCCAGATGGAGCCGTACCACCACAGGATGCCGCCCACCACGATCAGGCCGCCCGCCGTCGCCAGCTTGCCCATGAGGTCGGCGGGCGGGCCGGTGAAGGGCAGGTTGTCCAGGTGGTGGCCCCAGGGGCAGTCGTTCTTGACGCGGCTGGAGTCGACGAGCGTCTCCCGCTGCGGGTCACCCAGCGAGTACGCCTCCACGTCCGCGGTGCTGCCCTTGGCCACCGGCACCTGCCTGACGATCGACTTGTGGGCCGGGATGGCCCCCTTGGCCACGCTGACCCCGTCGGCCTGGACGTCGAAGCGCGCGGCCTCCTGGGTCAGGTTGTGCAGGGTGACGTGCGCGCGCCCCGAGCGGCAGTGGACGTCGTCCACCGTCATCGTGAACGGGTCGCCGTGGTCCTCATGCCAGGGCCACGCCTGCGCGCTCTGGGGGAGGAACAGGACCGCACAGACCGGTAGTGCGGCCAGCACGAGACGTGTCCTGATATGCATGAGCTCCCCCCAACGAGTGATCTTTGCTACAGAAGGTGCCCAAGTGACCACGAAAAGTAACATCGACGCACTGGGGGAGCGCGAGCCTCGCGAACCCTTCATGATGGAGGTATGGCGGAAGCGATCTACGTCGGCGGTTTGTTGGTGGCGACGCCGCTTCTCGACGACCCCAACTTCCGGCGTAGCGTCGTGCTGATCCTCGAACACGACCACGACGGCGGCACCCTGGGAGTGGTGCTCAACCGGCCGAGCGACATCTCCGTGACCCAGGTGCTGCCCGTGTGGGATCCGCTGGTGACCGGGCCCTCCGTGCTCTTCGAGGGCGGGCCCGTACAGACGGACAGCGCGCTCGCGCTGGCGGCGGTCCCCAGCGGCGAGGAGCCGCTCGGCTGGCGCAGGCTGCACGCGGGCACCCCGGCCGTCTCCAGGCTCGGGACGGTGGACCTGGACGCGCCGCCCGAGATCCTCCAGGGGGAGATCGCGCAGATGCGCATCTTCGCGGGGTACGCGGGCTGGTCGTCGGGCCAGCTGGAGAGCGAGATCGCCGAAGGCGCCTGGTACGTGGTCGACTCGGAGGCCGGCGACACCTTCCACGCCGATCCCCGCGAGCTCTGGCGGCACGTGCTGAAGCGGCAGCCCGGCGAGCTGGCCTTCGTGGCGACCTGCCCGGACGATCCGACGATGAACTGACTAGCGGTCCCAGCCGGGCCGCAGCGAGCGCTCGGCCAGTTCGATGGTCTCCGCCATCCGCTGCGTGATCTCCGGCAGGCCGCTGTCGCGGCGCGGGCACTCGAAGCCGACGCGCAGGGTGCAGGCGGCGAACGCCACGATCAGGGGCGTGAGCATGTCCTCGTCGGGGTCCACGCCCCTGCGTGCGGCGATCACCTCGATGAGCTGGCGCTCGGTCGCCGCGCCCCTGGCCACGGACATGCCCACCAGCCTCGGGTGGTCCTCCATGAGCCGCCGCAGCTTCAGGAACCTCGCCCTGTCCTCGCCCGTTGAACCCTCCAGGTCGCCGACAACCGCGCGCATGGCGTGCATGAGCGAGGTGAAGGACGACTCATCCTCCGGGCGGGACGCCAGCGTCTCGAGCATGATCTCCTCGCCGTGTTCGTGGTGCCACAGCGCCAGGTGATCCTTGCTGTTGAAGTAGCGGAAGAAGGTGCGCGGGGAGATTTCGACGGCCCCCGCGATCTGCTCCACCGTGGTCGACTCGTATCCTTGTTCGAGGAACAGGTCGAGCGCGGCGTCGAGGATCGCCAGGCGCGTCTTCTCCTTCTTGCGTTCCCGTAGACCCACAGCAGTCACTCCCTCGAAACCTTTCTGTCACAGTGTGCCATAAGTCATACGACGACGAATAAAACTCGTTTGTCATTAGTCAGCGACTGTCATAGATTACCTGAGGCTTACGAGATCTATGCCCCGCTATGGGGCGGTTCGTGTACTTAGGGGGACTTCATGGCTCACGCGAAGGCGGTGGATGCGCCGTCATCGCACGGCCCGGTGAAAACGGGGACCGGCGGCAATCCTTGGCTCGTGCTGCTGGCGGTCAGCTTGGGCGTCATCATGGTCATGCTCGACGGCACGGTCGTGGGCATCGCCAACCCGTCGATCCAGGCCGACCTCAAGGCCTCGCTGTCCGACCTGCAGTGGGTGACCAGCGGTTACCTGCTGGCACTGGCGGTGTTCCTGATCACCGCCGGCAAGCTCGGCGACCTGTTCGGGCACAAGCGGGTCTTCCTGATCGGCGTGGCGGGGTTCGCCGTCTCCTCGGTGGGCATCGGACTCAGCGCCGAGCTGGCCGACATCATTCCCGGCCTCTCCCCGGTGGGCGCGCTGATCGCCCTGCGGGTGCTGCAGGGCCTGTTCGGCGCGCTGCTCCAGCCGGCCGCCCTGGCGCTGCTGCGTGGAGCGTTCCCGGGTGAGAAGCTCAACCAGGCCATGGGCGCCTGGGGTGCGATCATCGGCCTGTCCAGCGCCGCCGGCCCGATCGTGGGCGGCCTCCTGGTCGAGAACGCGAGCTGGGAGACGGTCTTCTTCATCAACGCCCCCGTCGGCCTCGCCGCCCTCGTCCTCGGCACCATCCTGATCAAGGACAACCGCGCGCAGACGCTGGCCCGGATCGACTGGCTCGGCGTGCTGCTGCTGTCCGGCGCGATGTTCTCGCTCGTCTGGACGATCATCAAGGCCCCCGAGTGGGGCTGGGGCGACAGCACGACGCTGACCTTCGCGGGCCTGTTCGTGGTGCTGATCGGCGCGTTCATCTTCTGGCAGAGCCGGGCGAGCCAGCCGCTGGTGCCGCTGTCGCTGTTCAAGAACGCCTCGATCTCCATCGGCACCGTGCTGATGATGATGGTCGCGTTCGCCATGTTCGGCGCGATGTTCTTCCTCGGCTTCTTCTTCCAGGGCGTGCACGGCCTGTCCCCGCTGGAGGCCGGCCTGCGCATGCTGCCGATGAGCGCCGGCATGATCGTCGCCTCGCCGCTGGCGGGCATGGCGATCGGCAGGCTGGGGCCGAAGATCACGATGGCCACCGGCCTGCTGATCACCGCGTTCTCGATGTTCCTCATGTCCCAGCTCAGCATCGACGCGTCGTTCATCGAGAGCGGCATCCCGTTCCTGCTGCTGGCCTTCGGCATGTCGCCGGTGTTCGTGGGCGCCACGGAGATCATCGTGGGCAACGCCCCGGTCAACCTGACCGGCGTCGCGGGTGGCTTGCAGCAGTCGGCCATGCAGGTCGGCGGCGCGCTCGGCACCGCGATCCTGGGCGCCGTGATGGCCGGCGAGATCTCCGACAAGCTGCCCGGCTACCTCGGCCCGGCCGCCCAGGCCATCGCGCCCGCCCAGCTGACGGGGCTGGAGAAGGCCGCCGCGTTCGGCTCCGTCCCGCCCGGCCTGCCGCAGCAGATCGGCGACGCCGTGCACAACGCCTTCATGGACGGCATGCACGTGGCCTTCCTGGTCAGCACCGGCATCGCGGTGCTGACGGCCGTACTGACGCTGTTCGTCAAGGCCGGCAGGAAGACCGAGGGCGCGCCCGTCCACATGGGCTGAGCCTGATTTCACATACGGCCCTCGCCACGCGGCGGGGGCCGTATCGCTATATGGGGGACCTGGTCGTCGTCGGGCATAAACTCTGTGGGGTGAGCACGACGAAGATCCTCCCAGAGCAGGAGACCACGCCCCGGACGTCGCACGGCGACGGCGATCACGAGCGGTTCGCCCACTACGCGGACAAGCACAAGATCACGGAGAGCATGGTCACGGGCACGCCCATCCGGGCGCTGTGCGGCAAGGTCTGGGTGCCCAGCCGCGATCCGAAGAAATATCCGGTATGCCCGGAGTGCAAGGAGATCTACGAGGGCCTGCCCCCGGGTGGCGGCGACGGCGGCGACAAGAAGCAGTGAGTGTTGCTGACCGGTAATCTCCCCAGGTCAAGCTACGGTCGGTAGCCAGACCGGCTCGATACGTAGTGGGGGATTGCATGGTCCGGCGCGTGACCGCCGTCTCGTTGGCATGTCTGCTCGCGGTCGGGTTCACGCCGCCGCTCCGTACCGAGGCGGCGCAGGCGTCGCGTTGCGCGGGTCACGTCCCCCGCAGGACGGGGCCGCGCTCGCCCAAGCCCGAAGACGTGGCCAAGGTCCTCGTCGAGCTGGGCAAGCGGCTCGCCGGCGTCACGACGCCCACCCAGGTCACCGTGCCCACGCGCGTGCACGTCATCACGCGCGGTGAGCGCAAGGTGACCGACGACGACGTCAAGGCCCAGATCGACGCGCTCAACTCCGCGTACGGCGGCACCTACGGCGGCATCGACACCGGCGTGCGCTTCCGCCTGGACGGCATCTCGGTCACCGACAACGCCCTGTGGTTCAACGACCCCGTCGGCAACGAGCGGCCGATGAAGGTGGCGCTGCACCATGGCGGCGCCGACACGCTCAACCTCTACATCGCCCAGCTCAGCGAGCAGATGCTGGGCTTCGCCAGCTACCCGTACTGGTATGACGAGACGCCCAGGCTGGACGGCGTCGTGATCGACTGGCGCAGCCTGCCCGGCGGCGCGATGACCAACTACAACCGCGGCTTCACCGGCGTGCACGAGATCGGGCACTGGCTCGGCCTCTTCCACACGTTCGAGAACGGCTGCGAGCTGCCCGGCGACGGCATCGCCGACACCCCGATGGAGGCCCGGCCGACCGAGGCCTGCCCGGCGGACAAGGACAGCTGCACGCAGCACCCCGGCCTGGACCCGGCGCACAACTTCATGGACTACGCGCACGACAAGTGCATGTCGGAGTTCACCGCGGGGCAGGCGGAGCGCATGCACCAGATGTGGGCGGTGTACCGGACCCCAACCACCCCGGCAGCCTAGATTTCCGGCAAACTACGATATGTAGGTGACAGGTCCAAAGGCACTCGACACTCCCTACGAATCCACCCGCATCCTCAGCCCCGAATACCGCGTCGCGACGGTCGGCATCGTGCTGACCATCACCCTGGTCGCCTTCGAGGGCATGTCCGTCGGGGTCGTCATGCCGGCGGTGGCCCACGAGCTGAACGCCCTCGACCTGTACGGGATCAGTTTCTCGGCCTTCCTCATCGCCAGCCTCTTCGCGAACGTGGTGGCGGGCCTCTGGTCGGACCGCCGCGGCTACCAGCTGCCGTTCCTGTCGGGGGTGGTGCTGTTCGTGGCGGGGATGGCGCTGGCCGGGGCGGCGCACTCGGCGGGGATGTTCCTCGCGGCGCGGGCCGTGCAGGGGCTGGGCGCGGGCGCCTCGATCGTGGCGCTGCTCGTGATGATCGCGCGGGTCTATCCGGAGGCCCTGCGGCCCAAGGTCTTCGCGGCCGTCTCCGCGGCCTGGGTGGTGCCCGCCATGGTGGGGCCGGCCGTGGCCGGGTTCGTGGCCGTGCAGTGGGGCTGGCGGTACGTCTTCTACGGCATCATCCCGCTGGTCGTGCCCGCGCTGGTGATGCTCGTGCCCGCGCTGCGCATGCCGTCCTCCTCCCATGAGCCGTCGACCGGCCCGCGCTCCAGGCCGGTCGCGATGACGCTGGCCGCCACCGCCACGGCGGGCGGGGCCGGGGCGCTGCTGCAGGGCGTGGACCTCCTGCACAGACGCCCCGTGATCGGGGCCCTGGAGGCCGTCGCGGGCCTGGCGTTCCTGGTCTACGGGCTGTACCGGCTGCTGCCTCCCGACGCGCTGCGGTTCGCGCGCGGGCTGCCCACGACCGTGCTGATGCGGGGCTTCTTCTCGGCCGCCTTCTTCGGGGTGAACTCCTTCATCCCGCTGGCGCTGCAGGAGGTGAAGTCCTTCGACCTCAAGCTCGCGGGGATCGCGCTGACGACCGGGGCGCTGGGGTGGTCCGCGGGATCGTTCCTGCAGAGCAGGCGGGAGGGGGAGGCGTACAAACGGATCCGGCTGGGGGCGGGGTGCGTCACCGTCTCGATCCTGATCTGCATGCTGTGCGTCGTTCCCGGGGTGACCGGGTGGATCGCGGTGCCCGCGTGGATCGTGGCCGGGTTCGGGATGGGGTTCGGCATGACCACGGTCAGCGTCACCGCGTTGCGGCAGTCCCCTCTGAACGAGCAGGGGGCGAACTCCGCCGCCCTGTCGGTCACGGACATGCTCGGGTCCGCCCTGGCGATCGGGGTCGGGGGCGCGCTGGTCAACCTGATCGGGCACGCCCCGGACGAGATCGCCACCGGGTTCGTCGTGATCTCGTTCCTCATGGCCGCCATCGCCCTCGCCGCCACGCTCCTCGCCGGACGCACCCGCTGAATTCCGTCCCTCCTGTCACACCGATCACGGTTCTCCTGACCTTCGCCGCGCGGGGTGATAGGACAGCGGTCAGGGAGGTGCCATGGAGGATGACACCGAGGACGACCGCCGGGTCTGGCCGCCTCAGCCCGCTCCCAGGCATCGCCGTACTCCTCCGCGGTACGCGTGGGGCGCGCCCCACGAGGAGGAGCCGCGGCGGGGGCGTACGGGCCCTCTGGAGGCCGTGCCGGACCCCGACCCGGAGCCGGTACGGCGGCATGCCCGGTCCAGCGGTCCTGAGCCGGTCCGCGGCGAGCCCGACCCGCTGGACCTCGGGCCCGAGGAGCCGTGGAACCCGCAGATCCGCAGGACCGCCTCGTACGGCCTGGACCGCGAGTTCGAGCCCTGGGAGTCGCTTCCCCCGTCCGCGCGCCTCTACGGCTCGCCGGCGGACCCGGGGCGGCGCACGGGCGTGTCCGGGAGGACGATGCGGCGCTGGGTGGTCGTGTCGGTGGCCCTGCTGGCGGGCGTGGGCCTGGTGGCGGGGGCGACCGTCGTGGTGCTGCGGGTCACCGCGCCTTCGGCGGAGAGCGGGCAGCTGAGCGACTCCCTGGCCAAGGTGTCGGTGGCGCTGCCGCAGGGGTGGAGCCAGGAGCCGGTGCCGCCCGTGACGGGCTTCACCTCCGTGGCCAGGGACGGCGGCGGCGGGCTCGTCATGGCCAGGCCGGTCACGGGAGCCGTGGCGGACGCCAAGAAGGCCACGGCGGAGGCGGCGGAGCTCTACTCCCGGCTGCTCCTCAAAGGAGACCGGGTGACCGTCGTCGAGGACAAGGAGTTCCCCGGAGGCCACACCCGGGCGCTGCGGGCGGAATATCAGGATGTGGTCAACCGGCCGGCGTTCCTGAGAGTGACGCTTCTCACTCGCGCGGGCTCCGCGGTCATGCTCCTCGGGCTGCTCCAACCCGAGGAAACCGCACGCAGACAGGCCCTCGACACGGTCATGACGAAGATCAAATGACCCGCATAGCACGCGGGGAAGACCTTGGCCAGAATCCTCAACTCCCGGCACGTCTTGTCGGTCGGCCCGATTACTATCGGGTCACTGTGAGAGAGCGAAGCACACCAACCCCAGAGGTGATGCGGTGAGCACCTTCGCCGCGTCCCACCTTTCGCCTTCCTATCCCGACCGAGCAGCATGGGGCACCGCCCCCAAGCTCCGCGCGTGGCAGCAGGAGGCGTTCGACCTCTACTTCAGGCGCGAGCCGCGTGACTTCCTCACCGTGGCGACCCCGGGCGCGGGCAAGACGACCTACGCCCTGCGCATCGCCAGCGAGCTGATCGCCAACGGCGTGATCAGGTCGATCACGATCGTCACGCCCACCGAGCACCTCAAGCGGCAGTGGGCCGACGCCGCCGCGCGGGTCGGCATCGGCATCGACCCCGAGTTCAAGAACAGCCAGGGCACGACCTCGCGCGACTACACCGGGGTGGCGGTGACGTACGCGCAGGTCGCCATGCACCCCGCGCTGCACCGGGCGCGCACGGAGGCGCGCAAGACGCTGGTGATCTTCGACGAGATCCACCACGCGGGCGACGCGAAGTCGTGGGGCGACGGCGTGAGCGAGGCGTTCGAGCCAGCCACGCGCCGCCTCCAGCTCACCGGCACGCCGTTCAGGTCCGACGACAACCCGATCCCGTTCGTCGGCTACGAGGAGGACGCCGAGGGCCTCAAGCGCAGCGTCGCCGACTACTCCTACGGCTACGGCCCCGCGCTCGACGACGGCGTCGTGCGCCCCGTCATCTTCCTGGCCTACTCCGGCGAGATGAAGTGGCGCACGCGGGCGGGCGACGAGATCGCCGCGACCCTCGGCACGCCGCTCACCAAGGACCAGCTCTCGCAGGCGTGGCGGGCCGCGCTCGACCCGAAGGGCGACTGGATCCGCCAGGTCATGCAGGCCGCCGACCGGCGGCTCACCGAGGTGCGCAGGGGCGTGCCCGACGCGGGCGGCCTGGTCATCGCCACCGACCACGAGACGGCCCGGGCCTACGCCCGCCACCTGCGCAACATCACCGGCGAGGGCGCCACCGTGGTCCTGTCCGACGACCCCGGCGCGTCGAAGAAGATCAAGCAGTTCGCGGCCTCGCCGGACCGCTGGCTGGTGGCCGTGCGCATGGTGTCTGAGGGCGTCGACATCCCCCGCCTGTGCGTGGGCGTCTACGCCACCTCCACCTCGACCCCGCTCTTCTTCGCCCAGGCCGTGGGCCGCTTCGTGCGGGCCCGCAAGCGCGGCGAGACCGCCTCGGTCTTCCTCCCCTCGGTGCCCACGCTCATGGGGCTGGCCAACGAGATGGAGGTCGAGCGCGACCATGTGCTCAACAAGCGGCCTCCCGAGGACGGGCTGGACGACAGCCTCCTGGAGCAGGCCAACCGCCAGAAGGACAATCCCGACGTCCTGGGCGACGAGCTCCCGTTCGAGACGATGGAGACGTCGGCCACGTTCGACCGGGTGCTGTTCGACGGCGGCGAGTTCGGCACGGGCGCGGCGGTCGGCTCGGCGGAGGAGGAGGACTTCCTCGGCCTGCCGGGGCTGCTGGAGCCCGACCAGGTGGCGACGCTGCTGCGCAAGCGGCAGTCCGACCAGCAGGCGGCCAGGCGCAAGCAGGAGGAGGAGCAGCCGCGCGAGACGCTGGCGCCGCACGAGCAGATCGCGGACCTGCGGCGCGAGCTCAACGGCCTGGTGGGCGCCTGGAATCACCGCACGGGCCAGCCGCACGGGGTCATCCACTCGGACCTGCGCCGCTCGTGCGGCGGGCCGCCGATCGCTCAGGCGACGGCGGAGCAGATCCAGGAGCGGATCGACACCATCCGCCGCTGGGCCACCCAGCGCCGCTAGCCGGCGCGCTCAGCCGAGCTTTCTGACGAGGATGCGGCACAGCTCGGGCCGGAGCTCGAGCCCGCCGTTCGGGTGGTAGACGACGTCGGTGGTCGCCACCTCGCCGTGCGGCCATTCGGCGTAGCCGCGGCGCTGGTACAACCTCAGGGCGTCGGGGTTGTCCAGGCCCACGCCGAGGGCGACCTGGTCGTGGCCGTCGGCCAGGAGCCGCTCCTCGGCGGCCCAGAGCAGCGCGGTGCCGATGCCCCGGTTGCGCATCCAGGGCACGACCTCCAGGTGCGTGAGCAGCGCCACGCCCGGTAAGTGGGTACGCAGCTCGGGCTCCTCCGCGGGCCCCAGCCACATGTAGACGTCGCCGACCGCCACCCCGCCCTCCCAGGCGACGAGCAGGGCCCCGTGACCGGAGTCCTGCCTGGCGAGCCGGTCGGTGAAGTAGCCCTCCTGCCCGAGCGAGTCGACCATCGCAGGGAGGTCCGTATGGACGGCCTGACGGATATCACGTGGCCCCACGGACGACAGATTCCCGGTTCGCCCACTTATGAATCAAATGAGGTCCACTGGCGCAATAGTGGTGCACCAGGTCTGACCAGCCATTTCATGGCATCGGCCACGCTCGGCCCGAGTTGCGGGATCCTGGCGAAGTGATCGGCCCACTGGTCGCGGTCCGCCGCCCACGCCTCCAGGTACCTGACGCAGAACTGCGGCGTGATGCGGTTGAGGCGGCCCAGCGCGGCCAGCAGGGACTCCTCCATGGCCCGGCGGCTCGTCGTCGCGTCCGGCGGGAGCTCCCTGACGCGGCGCAGCACGTCCTTGACGAAGTCGCCGCGCCTGGCGAGGGCGCCGACCCAGTACGCCGGATCGGCGGCGGCGGCCTGCCAGCCCGTGCCCTCGCCCCCGTCGAGCAGCCAGTAGACGCCCTCGGCCAGGACATCGCCGAGCTCCTGGTCCCGCGCGCGAACGGGGCGGTCGAAAGGGTCGTACGGGCGCTGCTTGACCATCCCCGTGACCGCGAGCGGGCGCACCGACTTCTCGCCCAGCAGGTAGAACCAGTCCTCGTTGTAGATGTTCGGGAAGAACGAGGGGCCGCGGGTCGTCTCGACGGCCAGGGCGCCGCCGCCCACGAACGACTCCTGATGCCCGCCGGTCAGCCGGTGGGCGTGGCACACCACCGAGTTGTCCGGGTAGCCGCCGATGTGCATGCCCACGGCGTCGTACGAGTCGAGCAGGGCGGCCGCGTGAGACACCTCCTCGTGCCCGCCGACCTCGATGTCGTCGTCCAGGAAGACGATGCGCCGCCAGCCCATCAGGCGGGCCAGCAGCAGCCCCGTGTTCCGCTTGGCGCTGAGGTCGGTCGCGCGGGCGAACGGCGTGCCCTTCAGCAGGGCCGTGGTCGCGAAGTCCGGCAGGTTGAGGCGGGCCACGTTGTCGATGTCCACGGAGATGAACTGCAGGCCGGCCGGCATCAGGAGGAGGTCCGGCTTGCTCCACTTGCTGTGCAGGGTCACGAGGGGGCAGTCCAGGGCGATCGCCAGCCGGATCGCGTGGCTCAGCCAGACCGGATGCCTGATGGTCGGCACGACGATGGCGTCGACGCGGCCGGACTTCGCGACTCGCGGGTAGACCTCGATCAGATCCCGGTGGGAGCCGTGGTGATGCTCCGATCCGACCTCAGTCCCCACGAGAGGGCTCCGACCACTCATGCAGCCGGAACGTGTTCAGGGTCCAATCAGGAGTGACGACCACGCGGTCCCTGATCCTGACGCGCGTGAGAATGCTGTAGGCCGCGGCGGTGCCGAAACGTGCCCGCAGATAGACGGCGTTGCGGTCGCGGAATCGCTCGTCGGTCAGGGCCCGCACCGTACCGTAGACGCCTCTGCCGTACATCCCATTGCAAATGGTCAACGTGCGCTCGACATTGTCGGGATTGACGCCGCGGTAGAAGAACCCGACGTCCTCAAGGAGTTGCAGATTATCGCCGGACCCGGCGGTGACGGTGTAGTGCCGGCGCGTGTCGCCCCCCTCGATGACCTCGAAATACGGACCCTTTTCCCCCTCCCAGTCGGGCACCTGCCGCACCGGGAGTTCTGCTTGCGCCAGCACCGCCCCGGTGACCGCGTTGTAGTCGACGCCGCCCAGGAGCACCACGTGCGTCGTCAGGTCGTCGGAACGCAGATCCTCGGTGGAGACCAGCTTCACCGGGCTGCGCGGATTCGCGGCCCGGAGATGGCCCCACAGCTCGAAGAGGGAGTCGAGGTCGGAGTACTTGTACAGCTCGATGTAGTCGGGGCTCGACGGGTCCGCGTACGGGATCTTGGTCCGGTCCTCCTCCGGGACCTGCGAGCAGATGACCGTGATCGGCTCCCCGTCGCGGAAGTGCCAGGGGCCGGTCTGGAGCGCGTCCCGCGCCGCCGGCTCGGCGTTCTCGCCCGACGCCTGGGACTTCAGCGCGGCCTGGCGCAGCCGGTCGAGCTCGGCGAGCAGGTGGCGGTGGTCCTCGAGCTCGCCCGCCGTCAGGTCGGACACGGGGAGCACGCGTGCCGTCCCGTTGGAGATCGATCGCTTGGTCGCGAAGAACGCGGCGTACTTCTCCAGCCGGTGTAAGGGCGGGATCTTGCTCGCATGGGCCGACTCCCACGACGAGATCAGCGCGACGCTGACCTGGAACGCCTCGCGCAGCTGTGCCTGGGTGACGCGCCGGTCAGGCCAGTGGCTTTCGCGCAGCTCGCGCAGTCGGCGCGCCAGCGCGGAATTGACGCCGCTCATGCCAGCCCCATTGGTGTGAACTTCAGTAATCTCTAGTGAACATCAACCTGGCGGCGGAATCGATGAAGAATCCGCAGCTAAGGCCTAACAGAACAGCCAACGTGCACAAACGGGTGAGCACAAGAGCCATCAGTCTAACCATTCAGCTGTCACCGCCGTGTACGAATAGGGCGGTTCAGTCGGGGTAAACCTCTAATTGGAGAAGATTCACTGAAGTTAGCTGAATATGGGTGGAGGTGGTTCGTGGCGAGGGTCCGATGAGCCACACCCGGCAGGAGCGGCATCCCCATGCAGAAAGACAGCGGAACACCCCCGCGACGAGCCCAATCATCGGCGGAGGTGCCCGCGAGCGAGGTTTCTGTCAGAGCGCGTCTCCGCACCAGGGAAAACCTTCATGACCACACTAGTCCTCCACCTCTCGGTGGCAATACCAACATCAACCGATACCAGAGCCTTGACCCTCTTCCTCCTGACGACCTTGATCACACTGGCAGCGGCGGCCATCCGCTGGATGGTGAAGCGGGCGAACGTCGTCCTGGTGATCAGCGGTACGGGCGTCCTGGTGATCGTCCTGTCCGTGCTGCTCGCCGCCTACGTGATCACCTTCGGGACAGCCTGAGGGAGCCGTCGCGCGCGGCGCTCCGCCCCCCGGCGCTGCGCGTGCCGGTCGCCTGTGACGATGGGTGACTCTGTGCGTTTGGCCACAGAGCGGTGCCCATCTGTTAGAAACTCGACGGAAGAGGCAACAACCACTCTTGGCTTGTCTCGGGATACGCAGAAGGACTTTGCCCATGTCGTCTGAGGTCACCAGAAAGCCGATGCTGACCGTGACTTCCGGCCTCTCGCGAAACGCCGTCATCCTCAAGCTCGAGGGCGAGCTCGACGTCAACGTCCTGCAGGTGCTGCGCGAGCACCTCGAACCCGTCTGGGCCCTTCCTCCCAAGCCCTTCCTGATCCTGGACCTGGGCGAGCTCTCGTTCTGCGACTCCATGGGGATGAACGAGCTCGTCGGCGTCATGCAGCGGTGCGAGTCCAGAGGGACCCGGCTGCTGCTCGGAGGGGTTCAGGGGGTCATGGCCAGGGTGCTGTCGATCACCGGGCTGCGGCACGCGTTCGAGGTCTTCGCCCGGCTCGACGACGCGCTGCGGCTCGCCGTGGCCAAGCCCTGACTACGTCTGGGGGATGCGCCGCCCGGTGCGGCCATCGGTCAGGACGTAATCCGGCTTCTCCCGCAGGGGCAGCTTCAGCGCGGCCCGGCCGCTCTCGACGCGCACCGGCAGCGTGAACACCCGCTGGTGGTGGCTCGGGAGCGCGGCCGGGTGGCTGCCGACGTTGGGCCCCTCGTACAGCCATAGGCGCAGCTTGCGGCCCTCGGCCCGGACCACGACCTCGGCGGCCCCGCACTCCTGCGGCGCCGCCGCCCAGCTCAGCACGATCTCGTGGGTCACCTTCGCCGAATGGGGGATCGGGGCGCGCTCCTGGCAGGAGGCCACGAGGTTGGCCACGATCGCCGGAGGAGCGGGGGCGGGCCGCTCTTCGGCGCCCATCGCGATCGTCCCGCCCTCCAGCAGCGCGAGCGTGACGACCGCGGCCACCCGCTCGCCGGCGCTTCCCCGGACGAGCAGCCACAGGCAGAGCGGGCCGAGGACGAGCCAGGCCGCACCCAGGGAGATGGCCAGCATGTATCTGCCTCCCGCGAGAAGGAGCTTGTGACTCTCCGTATTACTACGGCTCCGGAGGGGGTTCGTCCTCTTGAATATCACATGAACGCAGCGTTGCCTACCGCATACGCCTCGTGATCAAGGGTGATCCCGGTCACCCCAGGACGGGCGCCCCCCGGAGGGTGGCGCCCGCGTCCTTCAGCTCCGCCAGCGCCACCTCCGTGGTCGTCGGGGCCACGCCGGCCGTCAGGTCCAGCAGCACCCGCACCGCCAGCCCGTGCTTGACCGCGTCGAGCGCCGTCGCGCGCACGCAGTGGTCCGTGGCGATCCCGACCACGTCCACCTCGTGCACCCCGCGCTGGCCGAGCCACTCGGCCAGCGGGACCCCGTCGCTCGAAAGGCCCTCGAAACCGCTGTACGCGGCGGCGTAGGCGCCCTTGCTGAACACCTCCTCCACCTCCGACACGTCGAAGGACGGGTGGAAGTCGGCTCCCGGGGTCCCGGCCACGCAGTGCGCCGGCCACCTGGAGACGTAGTCGGGCGATTGGGCGAAGTGGTCGCCGGGCGAGATGTGGTAGTCGCGGGTCGCCACCACGTGGTCATAGCCGTGTTCGGCCATGTGGCGCGTGATCGCCGCCGCCACCTCCGAGCCGCCGGCCACGGGCAGGCTGCCGCCCTCGCAGAAGTCGTTCTGCACATCGACGATGATCAATGCGGTCCCCATATTCAGCACTCTAATAACAGGGCCCGCCGTCCGACCCGTCGCCCCGCTGCCGCGGGGAGGGTCAGGCGAACTCCGTGGGGATGGCCGCGTACCCCCTGCCGAGGTGCAGGGCCTCCTGGGGGAGGGTGGCGACGGCGGCGGCGTGGCGCTCGCGGGCGGCGGGCAGGGGCTCCCTGCCCACGACCTGGCCGTCGCGCACCAGCTCGTGCAGCAAGGGGATGCCGCCTTCCGGGGCCAGGCCGCCGGTGGTGATCAGCTCGGTCTCCACGTTGCCCACGTCGTCCAGGAGCCGGTACGCCTGCTTGCGGCCCCCGCGCGACGGCTTGCCCACCGAGCGCTTGGCCACGGCCTCCAGCTTGCCCGTGGCCGTCTCCCTCGCCACCAGCTTGTACACCAGGGCCGCCGTGGGCACGCCGGACCCGGTCACCAGGGACGTGCCGACGCCGTAACCGTCGACGGGGGCGGCGGCGAGCGCGGCGATGGCGTACTCGTCCAGGTCGGAGGTGACCAGGATGCGGGTCTCGAAGGCCCCGAGCGCGTCGAGCTGCTCGCGCACCTCCTGCGCGGCGGCGGCCAGGTCGCCGGAGTCGATGCGGACCGCGCCCAGCTCCGGCCCCGCCAGCTCCACGGCCGTGCGCACCGCCTCGGCCACGTCGTACGTGTCCACCAGCAGCGTCGTCTTGCGGCCGAGCGAGGCGATCTGGGCCTCGAACGCGTCCTTCTCCGAGTCGTGCAGCAACGTGAACGCGTGCGCCGCCGTGCCGGCCGTGGGCACGCCGTAGGCGTACCCGGCCATGAGGTTGGAGGTGGAGGCGAAACCGGCGATGTACGCGGCCCGGGCGGCGGCCACGGCGGCGCTCTCGTGGGTGCGGCGCGAGCCCATCTCGATGATCGGCCGCTTGCCCGCGGCGTTGGTCATGCGGGAGGCCGCTGAGGCGATGGCGCAGTCGTGGTTCAGGATCGACAGGGTGAGGGTCTCGAGCAGCACGGCCTCCGCGAAGGTCCCCTCCACGATCATGATCGGGGAGGCGGGGAAGTAGAGGTCGCCCTCGCGGTAGCCGTAGACGTTCCCGGAAAACCGGTAATCGGCGAGAAACGCCAGAGTGTCGTCGTCGACGACCTGCCTCTTCCGCAAATAGGTGAGTTCTTCCTCACTGAAACGGAAGCGTTCTAGCTCGTCCAGGACACGTCCTGTCCCGGCGACAACCCCGTAGCGCCTGCCACCCGGCAGATGTCTGGCGAACACCTCGAAAACGGCGCGCCTGTGCGCCGCTCCGCTCCGGAGCGCCGCCTGCAGCATCGTCAGCTCATAGTGATCTGTGAGCAACGCAGTGCTCATGGTCATTGTCACGACTCGAAGACTACGGCCCAGATAGGGCAGACTCGGGGATGTGGGTAGCACCGCTCCAATCGCCGTTGAGCGTCCGTCATCGGACGTCCGGCCCGATCTGCCATGGGTGACCATCGTCTGGAACGACCCGGTCAACCTCATGTCCTACGTGACCTATGTCTTCCAATCGGTCTTCGGCTACACGAGAGAGAAGGCCGAAAAACTCATGCTGGACGTACACCACAAGGGCAAGGCCGTCGTGTCCAGTGGCACGCGGGAAGAGATGGAACGCGATGTGCAGATTCTCCACTCCTACGGCCTGTGGGCGACGGTCCAGCCGGACTCGGTCAAGTGAGGCACATGAGGTCAGTGAGGCGGCACGCGTGACATCGGGGTTTTCGTCGGGCAAGGGCGGCGTCGTCGTCGCGGAGTTCGAGGCCGCGGAGGTCTCGCTCCTGCGCTCGCTCGTGTCGATGATGCTGGGCATCGTGGAGCCGGGGCGGACCAGCGACGACCCGCTGGAGCGGGCGCTGGGCATCGGCGGGGGAGAGGCGCCGACCGACCCGGTGCTGGCCAGGCTGTTCCCGTCGGCGTACGAGGACGAGAAGGATTCGGCGGAGTTCCGCCGCTACACCGAGGCCACCCTGCGCGACGGCAAGCGGGCCGACGCGCAGACCGTCTTCGACACCGCCAGGTCGGGCCGCGCGGAGCTCACGCCGGAGCAGGCCCAGGCCTGGCTGCGCTCGCTCAACGACGTGCGCCTGACGCTCGGCATCAAGCTCGACGTGACCGAGGAGGTCCACGACGAGATCGCCGTGATGTCCGAGGACGACCCCCGCTACCCGGCCTACCTCACCTACGACTGGCTGACCTACCTCCAGGACAGCCTGGTCCGGGCGCTCTGGTAATTTCCGGGCATGCTGTCGATCTCGCAGGAACTGGTGGACAAGATCGTCGCCCATGCCCGTGCCGACCACCCCGACGAGGCATGTGGGGTGATCGCGGGCAGGAACGGTGTCCCCGAGCGGTTCGTCCCGATGGAGAACGCCGAACGCTCGCCCACCTTCTACCGCTTCGACTCCATGGAGCAGCTGCGCGTCTGGCGTGAGATGGACGACCGCGACGAGGAGCCCGTCGTGATCTACCACTCCCACACGGCCACCGAGGCGTACCCGTCGCGCACCGACGTCTCCTATGCCTCCGAGCCGGACGCCCACTACGTCCTGGTCTCCACGCGGGAGGAGGACAAGGTGGAGTTCCGCTCGTACCGGATCCTCGACGGAGTGATTACCGAGGAAGAGGTAAGGTTTCTCCCATGATGGTCAGGCCGGTGCAGAGCTTCCTCTTCGCGCATACTCCGGCTGTCGTTCTCTACGACTGTCCCGCGAGAAATCTGCCGCTTCACTGCCACTGAGCGTGACAGCAGGGCGGCAGCCCGACGAGCAGATTTCTTGCCGAAAGGTCCCGCGGAATCCGCATACCGCAATCGGTGTTGCTGCCGATGGGACGACGACCTGATCTGAGGAGACTGAGCGCGATGGCCATCGAGGTTCGCATTCCGACCATCCTGCGTAATTACACCGGCGGCGCCAAGGCCGTCGACGCCGAGGGCGCCACCCTCGAAGAGCTGATCAGCAATCTGGAGTCGCGCCACCCCGGCATCAAGGAGCGCCTGGTCGACGCGGGCAGCCTGCGCCGCTTCGTCAACGTCTACCTGAACGACGAGGACGTGCGCTTCCTGGGCGGCCTGGGCACGCCGCTGTCCGACGGCGACACGGTGACCGTGCTGCCTGCCGTCGCCGGCGGGTGACATGCGGTTCGACTCGCTGATCGACTCGGTCGGCCGCACGCCCCTCGTGGGGCTGCCGAGGTTGTCGCCCTCCGCCGACGTGCGGATCTGGGCCAAGCTCGAAGACCGCAACCCGACCGGGTCGATCAAGGACAGGCCCGCCCTGTGGATGATCCAGGAGGCCGAGAAGGACGGCCGGCTCACGCCCGGCTGCACGATCCTCGAGCCCACCAGCGGCAACACGGGCATCTCGCTCGCCATGTCGGCCAAGCTCAAGGGCTACAAGCTGATCTGCGTGATGCCCGAGAACACCTCGGAGGAGCGCCGTCAGCTCCTGCGCATGTGGGGTGCGGAGATCATCTCCTCGCCCGCGGCGGGCGGCTCCAACGAGGCCGTGCGCGTGGCCAAGGAGCTGGCCGCCCAGAATCCCTCCTGGGTGATGCTCTACCAGTACGGAAACCCGGCCAACTGGCGCTCGCACTACGAGACCACCGGCCCGGAGATCCTCGAGGACCTGCCCACCATCACCCACTTCGTGGCCGGGCTCGGCACGACGGGCACGCTGATGGGCGTCGGGCGGTTCCTGCGCGAGCGGGTGCCCGGCGTGCAGATCGTCGCCGCCGAGCCGCGTTACGGCGAGCTGGTCTACGGGCTGCGCAACGTGGACGAGGGCTTCATCCCCGAGCTCTACGACGAGTCCGTGCTGACCACCCGCTTCTCCGTGGGCTCGGCCGACGCGCTGCGGCGCACGCGCGAGCTGCTGGCCTCCGAGGGCATCTTCGCCGGCGTCTCGACCGGCGCGGCGCTGCACGCGGCGCTGGGCGTGGCCAGGAAGGCGGTCAAGGCGGGCGAGCGCGCCGACGTCGCGTTCGTGGTGGCCGACGGCGGCTGGAAATACCTGTCCACGGGCGCCTACGAGGGCACCCTGGAGGAGGCGGAAGAGCGCCTCGAAGGCCAGCTCTGGGCCTGATACAGCACGAAACAGGCGGCCGGTCCACGAGGGACCGGCCGCCTGTTCGGTTTTCGGCTCAGTTGAACAGGACCCGCAGCGAGAACGTCGCCTCGGTGTCGGTCTGCGTGCCGCTCATCCCGACGGCCCGCAGCACCTGGAGGTTGGCCTTGTCATCGCCCTGCATGGACTTGAGGTAGAGGTTCTCCACCTTGTCCAGGTCCACGAAGACCGCGTAGTTGGCGTCGTCCGCGTTGGGGATCGCCGTCTGGAACGTCTCCGAGTCGCCCAGCGTGCCCTCACCGGCCAGCTGCTTGGCGTACTCGTCCGACGTCGCCACGGTGAAGACGCCGTCGCCGGCGACCTTGGCGATCTGCGGCGCGCCCTGCCCCAGCGCCTGCTGGACCTTGTCGACGATGGCCTGCGCCTTGGCCGGGTCGGTGACGATGCGCACGCCGCCCTTGATCTGGTCGCCGCCCAGGCCCTGGCTGTCCACGGCGAGCGTGAAGTTCTTGCCGAAGATCGTGGCCAGGTCGCCGGGCAGCTGAAGCCCGAGCTGGCTCTGCGCCTGCTCCAGCATCTGCTTGACCTCGGCGCCGCCGCTCGCCGCGGCCTGCTTCTGGATCTGGTCCCACTGCTTGGTGACCATCTGGTCGAGGCCGGAGATCGACACGGCGCCCGCCGTGGTGGCGGGCAGCGTGCCCAGGTTGGCCTTGGGCAGGTCACCCTCGGGGGTCATGCCCTTGGCGCCGCGCACGAGGCCGGCGAGCTCGACGTACGCGCTGTCGAAGCGCAGCGCGCCGGCGAACCTGGCGTCCTTGACCTGGTCCACGAGGGCGGCCTGCTCGGCCGGGACCTCCTTCTTGGCCACCTCCATGAGCCCGCCCATGTCGGCCCAGAACGACAGCACGCCCTGCTCGCCGACCGCGCCCATGTCGTCGCTGAACTCGGCGTTGTCGGCCAGGCTGCCCTCGGACTTCGCGAACTTGTCGGCCAGCGCCTGGGTCGAGCTCAGCAGCGCGTAGTCGTCACGGAAGGCGAGGCCGTACTTCTCGCCCTTCATCAGCTTGGCGATGCCGGCCTTGGCCTGCGCCTCGTCCTTGATCTGGACGGCCACCGCGAAGTCGGGATCCTCCTTGCCCGACGGCACGGCGGCGAAGCCGACCCTGCTGCCGAGCCAGGGGTCGACGTCCTTGGCGAAGTCGACCTTGGAGTCGGAGTCGGAGTTGATCGTGTCGAAGAGCGCCTTGCGCGGGTCCTCGCCGGTGAAGGAGTCCTTGGTGACCGTGAACTTCCTGGCGATCTGGAACAGCGCCAGCTTCTGGTTCGCGGCCGGGTCCAGGTCGAGCCGGGCGTAGGCGATCGAGTTGGCGGGCAGGACCTCGTTCGGCTGCGTACCGCCGCCGCCGATGGCGCCCATGGCCCACACGGCGCCGCCGCCGAGCAGGATCACCGCGAGCGCGGCGGCCGCGGCGATGATCCAGGTCTTGCGGCCCTTCTTGGCCGGTTGCGCCGGGCCGAACCCCTCGGGCCCCTGCTGCTGCCAGCCGCTCTGGGCGTACTGGTCGTTCTGCCAACCTTGCTGCTGCTGTTCCTGCTGCCAGCCCTGGCCCTGCTGTTGCCAGCCCTGCTGCTCCTGCTGCCAACCCTGCTGTGGCTGCTGCTGTTGCCAGCCGCCCTGGGCCTGCTGGCCCTGCTGCTGGCCCTGCTGCCAGTTCTGCTGCTGTCCGTACGAGCCCTGCTGGCCGTAGCCGGCGTCGTAGGTCGGCTGCTGCTGCCCGTACCCCTGCTGAGGGTTGTACGGCTGCTGCTGCTGTCCGTAGGACGCCTGCTGGCCGTAACCCCCCTGCTGGTAGGGCTGCTGCGGCGGGTACGGCTGTCCCGATGACTGAGGCATCGTCGGGGGGTTCTCCGGCTGCTGCCCCTGATTCCAGTTGTACGCCGTGGTCCGGTCAGGATCTTGGCCGTAGGGGGGATTATTCGCAGACATCACTCAACTCACAATGTGGACTTTTGACCACAGAGAAGTTAGCTGATGTTGCTAGACGGGCGCTTGCAATGTGCTGAAGTGAGATTCAGACCCTGCTGAGTTCCTTTCTGAGCGCATTGATGTGGACCTCGCCGCTTCCATAGTCGAGCACGCACGACCACGGCACGAATGTGCAGCCCACATAGACCAGACGGGACAGCGAGCGGGAGAGCCAGGACGCGCGGCCCTGGTTCTCCCGGGTGAGGCCGAGCAGCAGCGGCGCGCGGCGGCTCGAGACGATCAGCCCGTAGACGGTGTGGCTCTTCTGGAGCTCGCCCCTGTGCTTGATCACGCGGATGTCGACCACGTGGCCGACCCATATCCCGTCGGAGTCCCAAACGGACTGACCGAGGAGTTCGGTGACACTTGCCATGATCGAACTTTCTCAACCGAATCATGTTTTCGCAGGTAGGCACGCTGATAGGGGGATGCCATAGACTATGCGGGCGCTAGAACATAATTCCGGAGTTGAGGCGGGCGCGGATGACCAAGTTCGACGAGGCGACTCAGGCGATCAGGATCGACGAGGGCACGTACGACGTGTGCCTCGACCCCGGATACGCCATCGGCGGCCCCCTCAACGGCGGCTACCTCATGGCCGTGATCCTGCGCGCGGCGGTGGACGCCTCGCCGTTCGAGCATCCGGTGAGCACGACGGCGCAGTTCCTGAAGGCGCCGGTCGCCGGGCCCGCGCAGGTCAGGATCGAGCCGCTCAAGGCGGGCAGGACGGCCGCGTTCGCCAGGGCCACGCTCGTGCAGGACGACGTGGCGCACATCGAGGGGCTGATCACGACGGCCACGTTGCACGAGGTCGAGCCGATTTATGCCGAAAAATCGGCGTATGACATGCCCGGCATCGAGGACTGCGCCAAGCTCCCCGACCCCAAGCCCGAGTCGGGCATGAACCTGAACGCCCGGATGGAGCTGCTCTTCGACCCGCCCACGATCGGCTGGCTGACGGGCGAGCCCTCCGGCAGGCCGGAGTCGCGGGCGTACTTCAGGATGGCCGAGCCGCAGGACCCGGACCCGTACGTGCTGGCGCTGGCCGTGGACGCGCTGCCGCCGGTGGTGTTCTCGGCGGGCGCGCGCGGCTGGGCGCCGACCGTGGACCTCACCTGGCACCTGCGGGCGCTGCCCGCCCCCGGCTGGCTCACGCTGCTCGGCAGCGGCCGGCTGGTCTCGGACGGCTGGTTCGACGAGGAGGTCGAGGTACGCGACTCCACGGGCCGCCTCGTGGCCCAGTCGCGCCAACTCGCGCGGGTCGGACGCGGCTGACCGGCCCGGATGTGACCAAGACAACACCCCCCGCACGTCTCCGTGTCGTACCTGTGAGCATTCTTACGCAGAGTTGATCGTGCAGGTCGCCTACCCTCTAGAGCGTGCCGGACGCGAGTATTGGGATCTTCGACAGCGGGGTCGGCGGCCTGACGGTCGCGCGCGCGATCATCGACCAGTTGCCCTATGAGTCCATTACGTACGTGGCCGACACGGCCCGTCAGCCGTACGGGCCGAAACGCATCGCCGAGGTCCGCGCCTACGCCCTGGAGGTGATGGACCACCTCGTCGACCACGGCGTGAAGATGCTCGTGATCGCCTGCAACAGCGCCAGCGCCGCCGTGCTGCGCGACGCCCGCGAGCGTTACGACGTGCCGGTCGTCGAGGTGATCCAGCCCGCCACCAGGCGAGCGGTGCGCGCCACCCGCACGGGCCGGGTCGGCGTGATCGCCACCAGGGCCACGATCGAGTCCATGGCCTACCACGACGCCTTCACCGCGGCGCCCGACGTGCAGCTCACCGGCGTGGCCGCCCCACGCCTGGTGGAGTACGTCGAGCGCGGGGAGACGATGAGCGACGAGCTCATCGAGGTCCTGGGCGAGTACCTGGAGCCCATCCGGGCCGCCGGGTGTGACACCCTCATCCTCGGCTGCACCCACTACCCGCTGCTCACCGGCGCCATCTCCTATGTCGTCGGCGACGGTGTCACGCTGGTCTCCAGCGCCGAGGAGACGGCCAAGGACGTCTACCGGATCCTGCACGACCGCGATCTGGCGGCAGGAGGCGAGGCCACCCCCCGGCACCGCTTCCGCGCCACCGGCGACTCCCTGCTCTTCGCCCGGCTCGGGCGACGTTTCCTGGGGCCGGAGATCGATGTGGTCGAAGTCGCACCAGTGGGGGGTACTACCTCTAACGGCCACTCGGCCGCGCCGGTGTCGGGACCGACGAGCGACGACACCGGCTTCCGGCGGCCGAGTAGCGACGCGGAGCGTCGCATCGGGAAGGAGCCCACATGAAGGTGACCATCGTCGGGTGTTCGGGCAGCTTCCCCGGGCCCGACAGCCCCGCGTCCTGCTACCTCATCGAGGCGGACGGGTTCAAGCTGCTGCTCGACCTCGGCAACGGGTCGCTCGGCGCGCTCCAGCGCCACATCAGCGTGTACGACGTGGACGCGATCTGCCTGTCGCACCTGCATGCCGACCACTGTCTCGACCTGTGCTCCTATCACGTGGTCCGCACGTACGGGCCCGGCGCTCCGTACCCCACCCTGCCCGTCTACGCGCCGGCCGGCGCGCCCGCCCGGCTGTCGGCCGCGTACGGGATGCCGGACGAGCCGGGCCTGGAGACCGCGTTCGACTTCGTGCCGCTGGCGCCGGGCTCGTTCGAGATCGGGCCGTTCACGCTGACCGCCGGGCTGGTCAACCACCCGGTCGAGGCTTACGGCTTCCGCGTGACCGGCGGCGGCCGGTGCGTGGCCTACTCCGGCGACACCGGCGAGTCGAGCGAGCTGGTGAAGCTGGCCACGGGCGCCGACCTGCTGCTGTGCGAGGCGTCGTTCGTGGAGGGCCCGGACCTGCCCGCCGACCTGCACCTGACCGGCCGCCAGGCCGCCCGGCACGCGGCCGAGGCCGGCGTCGGACGGCTCGTGCTCACCCACCTCGTCCCGTGGAACGACCAGGCCACCGTGCTCGAGGAGGCGATGGGAGGCGGTTTCGACGGCCCGATCGAGCTGGCCCGCAGCGGCGCGGTCTACGACCTGGCCTGAGCCTGGGTGAAGTCGCGCATGCGGGGCAACGGGGAGAACAACAGCGGCACGAAGGTCAGCAGCCGGGCCCCCATGATCACCCACAGGGCCTCGCGCACCCCGATCTGCTGGGCCAAGAGCCCGCCGAACAGTGCGCCCAGCGGCATGATGCCCCAGGTCATGAACCTCACCGACGCGTTGACCCGGCCGAGCAGATGCTCGGGGGTCACGGTCTGCCGGTAGGTGACCTGGCCCACGTTCAACAATGTCGCGCTCCAAGTGAGCGCGATCGAAGTGATCGCGAAGCACACCACCCGCCAGTCGGCCTGCGTCATCGGCAGCAGCAGGCCGAAGGGCGAGCCCAGGATGACCGCCAGCCAGGTCATCCTGGCGGTGCCGTACCGCCTGGACAGCCAGGAGCCGGTGAAGCCGCCGATCAGGCCGCCGATGCCGCCCGACATGAGCAGCAGGCCGATGGTGCTGGGGGGCAGCTTGACCACCTGGGCCAGGAACAGCACCGACAGGCCGAGCACGGCGCTGGTGCACAGGTTTCCGGCCACCGTCGAGGTGGCTAACATGCGCAGCAGCCGGTCGCGCCACAGGAACGACAGGCCCTCGCGGATGCCGCGCAGCAGCGGGGTGCGCTCGGTGACGGCGGGCGGCTTGTCGGGGGCCTTGATCGTGCCCAGGAAGACCACCGAGGCGAGCGCGCCGAGCGCGGTGGCGAACAGCGTGCGCGGCGCCCCCAGCAACTGCACCAGCGCGCCCCCCACGGCCGGCCCGGACAGGAACGAGCCCGACCGCACGATCTCCAGCTTGGAGTTGCCGTCGGTGAGCTGCCCGGTGCCGACCAGCTCCGGCAGGTACGTCTGGTCGGCCACGTCGTTGAAGACCTGGGCCACACCGGCCAGCAGCGCGATGGCGAACATCAGGCCGATCGTCAGCAGCCCCAGCTCCGCGGCCAGCGGGATGGTGGCCAGCAGCAGGAACCTGGCCAGGTCGGAGGCCAGCATCACGCGCCGCCGGCGCATCCGGTCGACCCACACCCCCGCGGGCAGGCCGATCAGCAGGAAGGCCGTCGTCTGCAGCGCTGACAGGACCCCGATCTCCACCGGACCGGCGTTCAGCGCGAGCACGGCCGCCAGCGGAAGCGCAACACGGGAGATATTCGCGCCTAGTTCACTGGCAACGTGCGAACTGAGGAACCGCAGGAAGTCAGGGTTACGCAACACCCCCGTTGTCATTGCGTAAGGATCCATGTGGCGGACACATTTGGTCAAGAGTGTCGTGGCGCGGAGATAGGGTGATCTGCATGTCCCGACAGGATGGCCGCAACCCTGACCAGCTACGTCCCATAACCATCACCAGGCAGTGGCTCGCTCACGCCGAGGGATCGGTGCTGGTCGAATTCGGCAACACGCGGGTGCTGTGCGCGGCCTCGGTCCAGGACAGCGTGCCCCGGTGGCGAAGGGGCAGCGGCCAGGGGTGGGTTACGGCCGAATATGCCATGCTGCCCCGGGCGACCAATACTCGTAACGATCGCGAATCGGTCCGCGGCAAAATCGGCGGCCGGACCCACGAGATTTCCCGGCTGATCGGGCGTTCCCTCCGCGCTTGCGTCGATTACAAGGCGTTGGGGGAAAACTCCATTCTGCTCGACTGTGACGTGCTGGACGCCGACGGCGGCACCAGGACCGCCGCGATCACCGGTGCCTATGTCGCGCTCGCCGACGCGATCGCCTGGATGCGCGAGCGCCGGATGTGCCCGGGCGAGCCGCTGATCGGCTCGGTCGCGGCCGTGTCCGTCGGGGTGGTCGGCTCGGTGCCGCTGCTCGACCTCTGCTACACCGAGGACGTGGCCGCCGAGACCGACATGAACGTCGTGATGACCGGCGAGGGCAGCTTCGTCGAGGTGCAGGGCACCGCCGAGGGCGCCCCCTTCGACCGCGCGGCGCTCAACCAGCTCCTCGACCTGGCGACGGCCGGCTGCGAGGAGCTCACGCTGATCCAGCAGGAAGCCCTGGGCTCGTGAGGATCGTGCTGGCCACCCGCAACGCGGGCAAGATCGCGGAGCTGCGCCGGATCCTGTCCGGGTTCGACATCGTCGGGCTCGAGGAGTTCCCCTCGATCGGTGACGTCGCCGAGACCGGCGTCACGTTCGAGGAAAACGCGCTGCTCAAGGCGCATGCCGTGGCTCAGGGGTCGGGGCTGCCCGCGGTGGCCGACGACTCGGGGCTCTGCGTCGACGTGCTGGGCGGCATGCCGGGCGTCTTCTCCGCCCGCTGGTCGGGGCGGCACGGCGACGACCAGGCCAACCTGGACCTGCTGCTCGCGCAGGTCTCCGACGTGCCCGCCGACAAGCTGACCGCGCACTTCGCCTGCGCCGCCGCGCTGGCGCTGCCCTCGGGGGAGTCCCGGGTGGTGGAGGGCGCGCTCCAGGGCCATCTGATCTCCGCCCGCCGGGGGTCCAACGGGTTCGGGTACGACCCGATCTTCGTGCCCGACGGCGAGGAGCGCACGACGGCCGAGCTGTCGCCGGAGGAGAAGGACGCGATCAGCCACCGGGGCCGGGCCTTCCGCGCGCTGGCACCCGTCGTGCGCGATCTGCTCAGCTCGTAACCACCGTGTAAGAACCGCTCGGGGCCGGGCGGCGTAACGTCGGACTGTGCAGAGTAATTCGGTGGTGCCCGCCTGGGCGCGGGCCCTGATGGGGCTGGTGGCCGGGGGCGTGGCTCTCGGGATCGCGCAGCTCGTGGCCGCGTTCGCCGGGGCCAAGTCGTCGCCCGTGGTGGCGGTGGGCGACGCGACGATCGACCTGACGCCCGCTCCGGTCAAGGACTTCGCGATCAGGACGTTCGGCGAGAACGACAAGACGGTCCTCATCGCGGGCGTGCTGATCGTGGTGCTCGGCGTGATCGCGCCTCTCATCGGGACGCTGGCCGTCCGCAGGCTCGCCTACGGCTACGCCGGGCTGGCCGTCTTCGCGGCGATCGGCCTGGTGGCGGTGCTGACCCGGCCGGAGGCCGGGATCCTGGACGTGCTGCCGACCCTGGTGGGGGTGGCGGCCGGCGCCTGGACGCTGGGATGGCTGGTACGGCGGGCAACAGGCGAGCCCCTCACCCTTCCGCCATCCCCACCCGCCAACGCCCCGCGGCCCCCCAGCGCCGCTGCGGTCGATTCCGCCGGTGTCGCCGAAAACGCCGGTGTCGCCGACTCCGCCAATGCGACCGAGCCCACCGAGTCCACCGAGTCCACCGATGGCCCCCAGCCCACCGGCGCCACCGAGTCCACCGGTGCCAGAGGCGACAGTGGCGGTGAGGCCCGTGACGACGTGGAGCGGCCTGCGGTCATGCTGGCCGGGGCGGACCTGTGGACGTTCGACCGGCGGCGGCTGCTGACCGGAGCCGCCGGTGGGGCGGTGGTCGCGATCGGCGGCGCCATGCTCGGGCAGGCGCTCGGCGGGCGGCGGGCCGTGGACGCCGCGCGGGTGAGGGTGACGCTGCCCAGGCCCGCGATCCCCGCCAGACCCATCCCGGCAGGCGCGGACCTCCACATCAGGGGCTTGTCTCCATTTATTACGAATAACCGTGACTTCTATAGGGTCGACACGGCGCTGGTCGTCCCCCAGGTGGACCCCAACTCCTGGAAGCTGCGCATCCACGGCATGGTCGACCGGCCGGTCGAGCTCACGTACCAGGAGCTTCTCGGCATGCCGCTCACCGAGGCAGACGTCACGCTCACCTGCGTCTCCAACGAGGTCGGCGGCGAGTACGTCGGCAATGCCCGCTGGCTCGGCGTCCGCATGGCCGAGGTGCTGCGCCGGGCCGGGCTCCGGTCCGGCGCCGACATGCTCCTGTCCACCTCGGCCGACGGCTTCACCTGCGGCACGCCGGTCGACGTGGTCATGGACGGCCGCGACGCGCTGTTCGCGATCGCGATGAACGGCGAGGCCCTCCCCGTGGCCCACGGCTTCCCCGTGCGCCAGGTGGTGCCCGGTCTGTACGGGTACGTGTCGGCCACCAAGTGGGTCGTGGACATCAAGGTGACCAGGTTCGACCAGGACGAGGCGTACTGGACGCCGCGCGGCTGGGCGGCCAAGGGCCCCATCAAGACGCAGTCGCGGATCGACGTGCCCAAGTCCGGGGATTCCCTGAAGGCCGGGCGCGCCACGATCGCCGGTGTGGCCTGGGCCCAGCACACCGGGGTGGACGCCGTGGAGGTCAGGGTCGATCGGGGGCAGTGGCGGCAGGCGAGGCTGGCCGAGGTGCCGGGGCCCGACACCTGGCGGCAGTGGTCGATCGACTGGGACGCCACGGCGGGGGAGCACACGATCCAGGTGCGGGCGACCGACGCCGCCGGGCGTACCCAGACCGACCAGGAGGCCCCGCCCCCGCCCGACGGCGCCACGGGCTGGCACACCATCACGGTGAAGGTGACCTGAGTCCCGCTTGTCCCTGTTTCCGCAGGTACGGCCCATGGTTCTGGCGGAGAATCTTGCCGACTTCCCCTCCCTGCCACGGCGACCCCTCTACGATCGGTCGTCGAGCAGGACAGGGGG
This sequence comes from Nonomuraea sp. NPDC003201, assembly GCF_053590415.1. Classification (NCBI taxonomy): domain Bacteria; kingdom Bacillati; phylum Actinomycetota; class Actinomycetes; order Streptosporangiales; family Streptosporangiaceae; genus Nonomuraea; species Nonomuraea sp. NPDC003201. Next base: position 36,950 of record NZ_JBSFTC010000010.1, on the reverse strand, counting down.
TAGGACGTGTTCCGCGAGCGCAAGCCGGGCGTCCGGTGGGTCCTTCCAGACGGACAGTACAACCCTGTGGTGGCGGAGGGGGTGCGGTGGCTCGACTACGAGCGCGCCGCCGAGACCGGCACCGCTCCCGCGCGCTCTCCGGGAGGCCCGGCCACCTTAGAGCCCGAAGCACCCCCCGACCCCCGGACCGGTCCCGATCCCCGATCCGACCGCGATCCTCAGTCCGACCACGACCACCGGACCGGGGATCGCGATCCTCGGTCCGACCGTGGTCGCAGGTCCGGGCACGACCAGGGGCTCGACCGCGCCTCTCGGCCCGGCCGCGATCATCGGACGGGGGACCGTGACCCTTGGTCCGATCACGATCGCCGGACGGGGGACTGCGATCCTCGGTCCGATCACGGTCACCGGTCCGGGCGTGATCAGGGGCTCGACCGCGACCCTCGGCTCGACCGCGACCATCGGCTCGACCGCGACCATCGGCCCGGCCGCGACCATCGGACGGGGGACCGCGACCCTCGATCCGACCGTGACCACCGGACCGGGGATCGCGATCGCCGGTCCGGGCGCGATCGCCGGCCCGACGGTGATCACCGGTCCGAGCGTCCTGACATATCCGATATGCCGGGTGACCTGCTCGACGTCGAGGAGGGCGACTGGTTCGACCGGACGCGCCGGCCGTCCAGGCTCGCCGACTCCAGGCCGTACGGGATGCCGGGTGGGCTCGCACAGCCGGACCCGCAGGTGGAGCAGGACCTCGCTGAGGCGCTGCGGCCCGGCGACCGCTTCCCCGACCCGCGCGGCACCTGGGTGCGGCTGATCAACGGCGGTGGCCCCGCCGACGACCCGTTCCGGGCCTCCAACGCCGCCGACTGCGCGCTGGCCGTGCTGTCCACCTGGCACGGCGAGCCCGCCACGGCCGCGCCCAGATTCCCGGAGTACGACCGGATCGGCCGGCCCCTGCTGACCGGTGAGGAGGGGAGCCTGGCCAGGATCGAGCGGTGGGTCGGGCAGCGCTTCCAGTGCGCGGGGCAGGGGCGGCACGCCTATCCGATGATCGCGCGGCGGCTGCGCGACGCCGGGCACGGGGCCGCTGCCGCCATCGTGGTGCGCTGGCCCGGAGGCGGCTCCCACGCCTGGAACGCGGTGAACTACGACGGCGAGGTGATCTGGATCGACGCTCAGCGGGGGCACATGTCCGTCGAACCGGCCTATATGACGGTGACTGGGGTGTTCTGCGTGATCCTCGACCGGCAGGGATGGCCGCGGTGAACCTCGACCAGGCCCGGGCACTGGCCGAGGAGTACTTCAACGGCGTGCTGGCGTCCGACGAGGCGGTGCCGGTGGGGGTGCATGGGTTCCGCGACGGATATGTGGCGTGGGTACGCGAGCTCGAACCCGACGACCCGGCCACGCTGCCGGAGACGATCGGGGGCGGGTGCATCGTGATCGACCGCGCCACCGGCGAGGTGGTCGCGCGCCCGCTCCTCGACCCCGAGTCGGTCGCCGACCTCTGGCCCGGCCGCACACCACGCTGAGGAAGCCGCAACCTCGCGCACGAGAGGCCGGGGCTCCGCGTTCGAGAGGCCGGGGCTCCGCGTTCGAGAGGCCGGGGCTCCGCGCACGAGCGGGGCCGGGGCGCCGCGCACGAGAGTCGGCCGTCGCACATGAGGCTCAGCGCCCCGGCGCCCAAGCGCTCGACCGGGCCGGCCGGGCAGACCGACGGGGTCAGCCGGCGGCGAGTGAGCCGACGATCGAGGCGCGTGCCGCGCGGCGGGCCGGGAGTACGGCGGCCAGCACGCCGGCCGCCCCGGACAGCAGCACGAACAGCGCGATCTGCCCGGTGGGCACCGACAGGACGGCCCCGTCCAGCATCACCCTGATCGCGGCCCAGCCGAAGACCCCGCCGAGCACCACCCCCACCAGCGCTCCGATCAGCCCGAGCACCAGCGCCTCGACGGACAGCATCCGGCGCAGCTGCGGCCGGGTCAGGCCCAGGGCGCGCAGCAGCGCCGACTCCCGGGTGCGCTCGTGGACCGACAGGGAGAGCGTGTTGGCGATGCCCAGGAGCGAGATCAGGATCGCCAATCCCAACAGGCCAGTGATGATCATGAGCAGCATGTCCAGCGTCTCGTCGAACTGGCCGCGTACCTCCGTCGAGCTGGACACCTGCACGGTCGGGTAGGCCGCGACGGCGGCGTCCACCACCTTGCGGGCCCGCTCGGGCGCCACGCCGTCCCTGATGTTGATCAGGACGCGGGAGTCGGGCAGAGCGCCGAAGTAGGTGTCGAACGCCGCCTCCGCGACCATGACCGACGGCAGCGTCGACTGGGCCCCGTCGAGCAGCGCCACCACCTTCAGCGAGACGACCCCGGCCTGCTTGGTCTTCAGCGAGACCGAGTCGCCGAGCCGCACACCCCGCTCCGTGGCCACATTGTCGGCCACCGCCGCCTGCCCGGGGCCGAAGCCCTTCATGGAGCCGGCGGTCACGGACGGGTCGATCGCCCCGCTGAACGTGCCGACCTCGAGCCGCCGGTCCGAGAACTCGGCCTTGGTGGCGCGCACCTGCGCCACGGAGGCCAGCTCCGGCCTGCCGCGCAGCTCCGTGGCCACGGACCGGGGGATGACCGCCTCGCGCTGCTGGCCGGCCAGTATGTAGTCGATCGGGAACTGGTCGTCCAGCTTGGCCGTCAACGTCAGCCTGGTGGACGCGGTGACCACCGAGATCAGCGTCATGAGCGTCACGCCGATGGTCAGCGCGACCGTGGTGGTCGCGGCCCGCTTGGGGTTGCGGCCCGAGTTGTCCACCGCGAGCCGTCCCGGCACCCCGAAGAGCCTGCCGGGGATCCAGCCGACCAGCGTGCTCAGCGGCTTGACCATCACCGGGCCCAGGATCAGCACGGCCAGGAACGTCAGCGCGCCCCCGGCCATGACGACGAAGAGCGAGACCTGCTGGCCGGGCGTGAGCGCGAAGACGCCGAAGGCCGTCGTGCCGAGCCCCGCCACCAGGAAGAGCGCGGCGAAGACACCGCGTACGAGACTCGCGCGGAACGTCTGCTCCTCGGCCTGGCTCCGCAGCGCCGCGATCGGCGCGACCCGGGTGGCCGACCTGGCGGGCAGCAGGGCCGCGCACATCGTGACCGCCAGGCCGACGGCCAGGCCGATCCCGATCGTGGCGGGGCTGAGGGTGACGGCCGCGTCCGTGGGCAGCGGGGCGTCGAACGAGGCCAGGACCGTCAGCGTGAGCGAGGCCAGGCCGTACCCGATGACCAGGCCGAGCGCGGAGGCGATCAGCCCCACCACCGTGGACTCCAGCACGATCGAGCCGAACACCTGCCCGCGCGTGGCCCCGATGCACCGCAGCAGCGCCATCTCCCTGGTGCGCTGCGCGACGAGGATGTTGAAGGTGTTGTAGATGACCAGCGCGGCCACCATCATCGCCACGACGCCGAACATCAGCAGGCCCAGCGTGAACATGCGGGTCTCCACCCCGGCCGCCCTGGCCAGGTCGTCGGCCAGTTCGCCGCCGGTCTTGACCACGTACGCGCCGCCCACGGCCGCCGCGACGGCCTGCTTCAGACCGGAGGCCCGGCCCGCCACGTCGATCTCGCGGTAGCCCTCCGCGCCCGTCATCCGCTGCGCGGTGGCGGTCGTGAAGCCGACCGCGCCGGTGTAAGAGAGCTCCTGGTCCACGCCGGGGTCGAGCAGCCCGACCAGCCTGAACTGGTGCTTGCGCTGCTTGGCGTCGAGCACCGTGAGCGTGTCGCCGAGCTTGAAGCCCTGGGCCTTGGCGGTGTTCTTGTCGAGCACGGCTGCCTGGTCGTCGGTGCCGGGGCCGGTGCCCGAGACGATGTCGGTGCGGTCGAGCGGCCCCCGGACGATGGACAGGGCCGTGGTGGGGGCGTTCCCGACGGTCTTGCCGTCCTTGCCGAGCACGGGCGCGGCGGCGCGGATCAGGCCCTGCGCCTCGGTGACGCCGTCCAGGGCGCGCACCTGTTCCAGGACGCGCTCCGGAAGCACCGCGTCGGGGCCCTTGGGCAGCACGGCCACGTCCACCTTGCCCGCGTCGGCCGTGACGCGCTGCGCGAACCCGGCCTGCACGGTGTCGTTCAGCACGAACGTGCCCGCGATGAACCCCACGCCCAGCGTGATCGCCAGCGAGGTGAGCAGCAACCTGAGCTTGTGCGCGCGCAGCCCGGCCAGTGCCGTCTTCAGCACCTCGTCACGCCCTTTCCAGCTGGACGAGCGTGTCCAGCACGGACTGCGGCGTCGGCGCGCCGATCTCGGTGACCAGCTCGCCGTCGCGCAGGAACACCACGCGGTCGGCGTACGAGGCGGCCACCGGGTCGTGCGTGACCATGACGATGGTCTGGCCCAGCTCGCGTACGGAGGTGCGCAGGAAGGACAGGACCTCGGCCCCGCTGCGGGAGTCCAGGTTCCCCGTGGGCTCGTCGGCGAAGATCACCTGCGGCTTGCTGATCAGCGCCCTGGCCACGGCCACGCGCTGCTGCTGGCCGCCGGACAGCTCGCTCGGCCGGTGCCCGAGCCGGTCCTTCAGCCCGACGGTCTCGATCACCCGGTCGAACAGCTGCTGGTCCGCCTGGCGGGCGGCGATGTCCAGCGGCAGGCGGATGTTCTGCTCGGCGGTGAGCGTGGGCAGCAGGTTGAAGGCCTGGAAGACGAACCCGATCCGCTCGCGGCGCAGCAGCGTGAGCTGCCGGTCGGTCAGCCCGGTCAGCTCCACGTCGCCGATGTGCACGGTGCCCGAGGTGGCGGCGTCGAGCCCGGCCAGGCAGTGCATCAGCGTGGACTTGCCGGAGCCCGACGGACCCATGATCGCGGTGAAGGCCCCGGTGGCGAAGGACACGTTCACCGCGCGGAGGGCGTGCACCTGGGCGTCGCCTTCTCCGTACACCTTGGTCAGATCTCTGGCCACCACCGCGGGCGGGGCCTGGCGCCGGGTATCGGTGAGCGTCACTTTCACTCCTTGTCGCGGTTTTTCAACGCGACCCACGCTAGGAGTGGAAATTTCGGGATTCGTGGGACCTGCGGATGGACTTCGTGTAGGCCCTCAGATGACTCCGGTCAGACTTTCGGCCGATGACTTTCCGGCCGATGACTTTCCGGTCGATGCGACGGCACGATCAGCCCGGCCTCGTACGCGTACACCACGACCTGGGCCCGGTCCCGCAGCCCCAGCTTGGCCAGCACCCGCCCCAGGTGCGTCTTCACCGTCGCCTCCGCCACCTGCAGGCGGCTGGCGATCTCCATGTTGGACAGGCCGCGGGCCACCATGAGCAGCACCTCCCGCTCGCGCGGCGTCAGGTCGGCCGTCGCCACCGGGTCGTCCGTCGGGAGCTGCGCGGCGAACCTGTCCAGCATCCGCCGTAACGTGCTCGGCGACACCACCGAGTCGCCCGCGTGCACGATCTTGATCGCGTCGACCAGGTCGGCCGGCGGCACGTCCTTCAGCAGGAACCCGGCCGCGCCCGCCTTGACCGCGGCGAACGCGTACTCGTCGAGGTCGAACGTGGTCAGGATCAGCACCTTCGGGCCCTGGATGCGGCTGGTGGCCTCGACGCCGTCCATGACCGGCATGCGCACGTCCATGAGCACGACGTCCACCTCGGTGGTCTCCAGCCGCTCCAGCGCCGCGGCGCCGTCGCCGGCCTCGGCCACCACCTCGATGTCCGGCTGGGCCGCGAGCACCATCCTGAACCCGGCGCGCAGCAACTCCTGATCGTCGACCAGCATCACGCGAATCACCCGGCCACCTCCTCTATGCCGCCTTGACCATGGGCAACCTGGCCAGCACCTCGAACCCGCCGCCCCGCAGGGGCTCCGCCGACACGGCGCCGCCGTACATCCCGACCCGCTCGCGCATGCCGATCAGGCCGTGACCGTCGGCGCTCCTGGGGGCCGCCGCGCCCCTGCCGTCGTCGGTCACGCGTACGACGAGCTCGGGGCCGCTGTAGTCGATCTCCACGAGCGCCTGGGCGCCCGGGCCGCCGTGCTTGAGCGCGTTCGTGAGGGCCTCCTGGACGATGCGGTAGACCGCGAGCTGCTGGCCCTCGGGCAGCTCGACGGGCGCGCCGCCGACCTGGAGCCGCGCGGGCACGGCCGAGCCGCGTACCAGGTCCTCCAGCTGGCCGAGCCCCGGCTGCGGCGTGTAGTCGGTGCCGTCCTGCTCGCCCTCGCGCAGGACGCCGACCAGCCTGCGCATCTCGGCGAGGGCGGCGCGGCCGGTCTTGGAGATGGCCCGGACGGCCTCGCGGGCCTGCTCGGGATCGCTGTCGAGCGCGTAGCCCGCGCCGTCGGCCTGCACCACCATCACGCTGACGTTGTGGGCCACGACGTCGTGCAGCTCCCTGGCGATCCTGGCGCGCTCGGCCGCGGCTGCCATCCTGGCCTGCTGGTCGCGCTCGCGCTCCGCCCGTTCCGCGCGCTCTTCGAGCCCTTCCAGGTATCGCCGGCGCGTGCTGGCGTACAGGCCGGTCAGCCAGACCGTCACCGTGAAGATCGAGGCGCTGAGGAACATCCCCAAGGTGGGCGTGTCCCACCTGGCCAGGGCCAGGAACACCCCCAGCTCCGTCACCAGGCCCGCGGCCAGGCTCCAGCGGAACGAGCACCGGTACGCCACCGCCCAGAGCGCGACCAGCACGGCGAGGTTGGCGGGCAGCGGATTGACGCCCGCCAGCCACTGCCCGAAGCTGATCAGCGCGATCACGGCGAACGAGGCGACCGGGCGGTCGCGCCAGAGCAGCGGCAGCAGCAGCACCGCCGACAGGGCCAGATATCCGGCCACGCCGAGGTACGGGCCGACGGCCGCGGTCGGGGAGACGGTCGCGTACGGGATCGCCAGGATCGCGCACAGCGTGGCGAGCGGGGCGACCCGGAGGACGCCCGCCAGCTTCTCATGGCGTCTCGACCACGCCCGCACCTTGCCGAACACACCATCACGATATGTACCGCCGTCTGACCGTTGTTCCGCCTGTAGGTGGAAGTGCGTCTACGACCCAGGTCTTACGTGGCGGGGAACAGGCCGGGGTCTTACGCCGGGCTTACGGTGACTTGGGCATTCTTGTCTCTGGGAGCGCCCCTCTAGTGGGCGAGTAAAGGGAGATCGTGATGGCGGATCATGATCGCGACGCCGGGTCGCGCGGTGAAGAGGAAGCACCGCGCGACCCGACCCCTGACGACGATCTTCACGAGTCCGGGGCGCGGAGCCGGCTGAAGTACGGCGAGGCCCCTCCGGGCCCCGGATTCACCACGCCTCTCGAACCGCCTCGGCATCCCGACTCCTACCGGGAGTTCTTCCGCCAGAAGCAGGCCCAGGTCCTCGGCGCCGGACTCATCGGCCTCGTGATCGGCGCCCTGCTGGGCGGCACCGCCGCGGCCATGGTCAGCGGATTCGCGCACCGGGACGAGGTGCACGGGATGTACTGGCAGGAGCCGGACCGGATGCCCAGGCGCTTCCAGATGCCCGAGCGCCTCGACGGCTCCGCCTGCGAGGAGAACGGGAAGGACCGCGTCTTCTGCGGCTGGGTGGTGCCGAAGGCCCCGCAGTCCGTCGCCCCACCGGCGCCGGTCCCGACCAGCAGCGGCTAGCCATTCTTTTCGCCAGGCCCGCAAATCATTCGCATATCGGCCACCGTTTTCGGGGAAATGGCCGGTCCGGTGCACAGGTGTGCGGGCGGGGGGACTCGAACCCCCACGGTGTCACCACCAACAGGACCTAAACCTGCCGCGTATGCCATTTCGCCACGCCCGCGCAGCCCCCGCCAATGCGGGCCTGACACAGTTTAGCGCTCTCAATGAGGAAGAGGAGCGTATGTGAAGGCGGGCGCGGGCCCTGCGGGAGGGCCCGCCGGGGTGGTCAGCTCAGGCCGAGCTTCTTCTTGAGCCCGGCCACGTGGCCCGTGGCCTTCACGTTGTAGAGCGCCTGCTCCACCTTTCCGTCCGCGTCGATGACGAACGTCGAGCGGATGACCCCCACGACCTCCTTGCCGTACAGCTTCTTCGGGCCGTACGCGCCGTAGGCCTGATGCACGGTCAGGTCGGGGTCGGACAACAAGGGGAAGGTCAGGGCGTCACGTTCGGCGAATTTGGCAAGTTTTTCCGGTTTGTCCTTAGACACGCCGAGAACGACGAAACCTTCGGCCGTCAACTGGCCGAGGTTGTCGCGGAAGTCACAGGCCTGCTTGGTGCAGCCGGGCGTCATCGCGGCAGGGTAGAAATAGAGGATCACCCGCTTGCCGCGGTAGGCGTCAAGCGAGACGGCCTCGCCGTCGGCGGTGGGTAGCGTGAACTCGGGCGCGGCGTCGCCGGGCGCGAGCTTGGGTTCGGTCAATGGGCCCTCCTGAGTTCCTTCCCGCCAACCTACCGGCCTGGCCGCCGTGCCGTACGGCGCGCCGACCTGACAGACTGATCAGCACCACGAACGACTGAGCTCGCACGGCACGCGGAGCGGGCGCGGCCACGCATGAGGCCGAGAGGAGAGCCATGGCTGACACCGATCCGGACGAGTTGGAGCGGCGGATCGCGCGGACACGCGCGGAGTTGGCGCAGACGGTCGACGCCATAGCCGACCGGGTGAGCCCCAAGCGGGTCGCCGAGCGCACGGTGTCCGACGTCAAGAGCAGGGCCACGCACTTCGTGGCGTCCGTGGGCGACGCGCTGGGGGTGACGTCACGGCCGGTCGAAGCCGGCGAGCATCCCGATGAGCTGTGGGAGGACGAGCGGCCCGACCTGGCGCCGGTGCTGATCGGGATCGGCGCGGTGCTGGTCGTGGGGGCGGCCGTCATGCTCTGGCGCCGCCGCCGGCGCCGCTGACCCGCAGAGGGCTCGCCGGGGGCCGTCAGAGGAAGGTCCGGCCCTCGCCCCGGTACGTGGGCACCGACTCCACCAGCGTGTCGCCGTCGATGAGGTGGAGCGCGTCGAAGCGCTCGCACATCTCGCCCGCCTTGGCGTGCCTGAACCACACCCGGTCCCCGATCCGCAGGTCCTGGGCCGCCTGGCCGAGCAGCGGGGTCTGCACCTCGCCCGCCCCCTCGTCCCGGGCGTAGCGCAGCCCGGCCGGCAGGTACGGCTGCGGCAGGCGGCTCTGGCCCGGCGTGCCCGAGGCCAGATAACCGCCGCCGAGCACGGTCACGGTGTCCACGCTCGGTCGGCGCACCACCGGCAATGCGAAGAGCGCGGCCGGGTGCCCGGTGAAGCGGCGGTAGAAGTCGAACAGCCTCGGGTGGAAGAAGCCGGATCCGGCCGCCACCTCCGTGATGGCCTTCTCGCGCACGGTGCGCTCGACGGACCCGGTGCCGCCGCCGTTGACGAACTCCAGGTCGGTGATCTGGCGGACGGCGTTCACGATGCGGCCGCGCCGGAGGATGAGGTCCCTGGCCGAGCGGGCCTGCATGATGCGGACGGCGCGGGTGTAGGCGGCGTTCGCGGGCGGGGCGTCGCCGAGCCCGGCGATCTGGGCCTCGTACGCCATCAGCCCGGCCACCCGGAACCCGGGGCGCTTGGCCACGGCGGCGGCCAGGTCGGCGGCCTCGTCGGGCTCGCGGATCGGCGAGCGGAGCACCCCGGCCCGAAATTTCCCGCCAAAGGCGATATATCCGGCGTCGATGTCGATGCAGGTCCGGATCTCGGCCCGGGGGCTCACCCCGGCCACGGCCGCCTCGGTGAAGTCCAGGTGGGCGGTCGAGTCGATGGCCAGGGTGATGTGCCTGGCCGCGTTCTCGTTCCCGGCCAGCTCGGCCAGCGCGTGCCGGTCGGCCGTCGGATAGGCCACCAGGATGTCCGTGAACCCGTGGGAGGCCAGCCACAGCGCCTCGGGGAGCGTGAAGGCCATGATGCCGCGGAAGCCGTCCATGGCCAGGATGCGTTCGAGCACGGGGCGGCTGCGGACCGACTTGCTGGCCACCCGGATCGGTTTGCCCGCCGCCCGCCGTACGAGGTCCGCCGCGTTGGCCCGCATGGCCGCCAGATCGAGGATCGCGAACGGCGGCTCGAGGACCGCTGTGGCGCGGTCATAGCGCTGGCGGTCGTCCATATGGGCAGCGTAACGGCATATCGGGCAAATGAATATGAGTGTTGTTCACCTTGTTGGCCGCCCCGTAATGTTCGGGCAAACGGGCGGCGGGGGCGCGGTTCCGGCCCCGGGGGATCCGTGTACGTGTGTCGTTGTGATGACCACGCTTCAGCAGACAGTCCCCGGCGCCGCCGTCCCCGCGCGGCACACCGGGCTGCGCCGGGCGAGCAGGGCGCTCAGGCCGGCGCGAACCCTCCCTGGAGCCCTCGTCGCGCTCACGCTGGCCGCCGGGCTGGGGGCGACGGCGGCCGAGATCGTGTCAGGGCTGCTCGGCCACCGGCTCGGCTGGGTCCCCGTGAACAGACTGGTCGAGCTCGCAAGCAGGACCACCTGGCCCGAGCTGGCCACCGCCGCCGCGGGCATGGTGGGCGCGGGCACGATGATGCTGCTGCTGGCGATCGTGCCCGGCCAGTCGAGGCTGGTGCCGGTGGAGACGTCCGACCCGCGGACCGTCATCGGCATCACCCGCTCGGGCCTGCGCCGCACGCTCCGCGCGGCCGCCCAGCAGGTGCCGGGGGTGGACCGGGCCCGGGTACGGCTGCGCAGGAGCACCATCGAGGTCACGGTCATGACGGGGACGGAGAGCTCCGGCACGATGCTCAGGCAGGTCGGCACGGCGGTGGGGGACCGGCTGGCGGGCGTGGGCACGCTGGGCACGGGCGAGGTCGTGGTCCGGCTGCGCAGAAAGGGGGCCTGATGCCCGAACACACCGAGAGGCCCCGGCCACGCGGAGAGGCGGCCTGATGCCCGAACGCACGGACGCGCAACGGACACCCCCGCGCGGCAAGGGGGCCGCGATGCGGCAGTACGCGGGCAACCGCGTCGGCCTGGCCATCGTGGGCGGCACCCTGCTGGGCCTGGGCATGTACGCCTGGCTCCGCGGCCACGGCCGCTTCTTCGACCTGCCCGCCACCGCCAAGGTCCTCCCGGCCCAGGCCCGCCGGGTGCTGGCCGACGAGCCCTGGCCCCTGTGGGTCCTGGCCCTGAGCTTCCTGCTCCTGTCGCTGGTCTCGCTCCGCTGGCTCCTGCTCAGCCTCGGCTGGGGCCGCCGCGGCGCCCGCAACGGCACGGGCACCGCGATGCTCTTCGTCGGGCTGAAGGGCGTGGAAGGCCTGGGCCGGTCGGCGGTGCGGGTCACCGAGAACGGCCTGCGCGTCACCCTGACCTGCCCGTCCACCGCGGACGTGGGCGCGGTGGTGAGCAAACTGGACCACGACATCGTCGGCAGGATCCGCCGCGAGGTCCGCGACGACGAGGCGAGCACCGTCGTCCGCCTGCACATCCGCCGCTGACCCGGCGGCCATCAGGGTGAGGTCAGCACTCGATCACGTTGACGGCCAGGCCGCCGCGTGAGGTCTCCTTGTACTTGTCCAGCATGTCCCGCCCGGTGTCCCGCATCGTCTTGATGGCACGATCCAGCGGCACGAAGTGGCGGCCGTCGCCGCGCAGGGCGATCCGGGCGGCCGTGATGGCCTTGTTGGAGGCCACCGCGTTCCGCTCGATGCACGGGATCTGGACCAGGCCGCCGATCGGGTCGCAGGTCAGGCCCAGGTTGTGCTCGATGCCGATCTCGGCCGCGTTCTCGACCTGCTCGGGCGTGCCGCCGAGGGCCTCCGTGAGGCCGGCCGAGGCCATCGAGCAGGCGGAGCCGACCTCGCCCTGGCAGCCCACCTCGGCGCCCGAGATCGAGGCGTTCTCCTTGAACAGCACGCCGATCGCGCCCGCCGTCAGCAGGAAGCGGACCACCCCCTCCTCGTCCGCGTGCGGGACGAAGCGGGTGTAGTACGTCAGGACGGCCGGAATGATGCCGGCGGCGCCGTTGGTGGGGGCGGTGACGATGCGGCCCCCGGCGGCGTTCTCCTCGTTGACCGCCAGCGCGAACAGCGCGACCCAGTCCATGGCCTGCAGCGGGTCCTTCTCCGCCGGCTCCGACTGCAGGCGGCGGTGGAGCTGGTTGGCGCGGCGCTTGACCTTGAGACCGCCGGGCAGGACGCCCTCCTTGGAGATGCCCCGGCGCACGCACTCCGACATGACCGCCCAGAGCCGCAGCAGGCCCGAACGGATCTCCTCCTCGGTGCGGCCGAACGCCTTCTCGTTCTCCAGCATCAGCGCGGAGATCGACAGGCCCATGTTGGAGCAGTGCTTGAGCAGCTCCTCGCCCGTGGTGAACGGGTAGGGCAGGACGGTGTCGTCCGGCTTGATGCGGTCGGCGCCGGTGGCCTTCTCGTCGACGACGAAACCGCCGCCCACCGAGAAGTAGACCTTCTCCTTCAGCTGCTCGCCGTCGGCGTCGTACGCGGTGAAGCGCATGCCGTTCGGGTGCTCGGGCAGCGAGATCTTGCGTTCGAAGACGAGGTGCTCGCCCACGACGAAGCGGATCTCGTGCGTCCCGTACAGCTTGACCGTGCCCGACTCGCGCATCTCGGCCAGGCGGCCGTCAATGGAGTCGACGTCGACGAGCTCGGGCTTCTCGCCGGACAGGCCGAGCAGGACCGCCTTGTCGCTGCCGTGGCCCTTGCCGGTCAGGCCGAGCGAGCCGTACAGGATGGCCTCGACCCGCGCGACCCGGGAGAGCAGCCCGTCGTCGTGCAGCCCGCGGGCGAACTTGTGCGCGGCCGCCATCGGGCCTCCCGTGTGGGAGCTCGACGGGCCGATGCCGATCTTGAAGAGGTCGAAGACGCTGATCGCCATTGATGGCGCCTCTCATGCTGGGGCCGGGGCCCCGCGCAGGGCCCCGGCAAAAAGGTCAGGAATCGCCTGAGGTGAGTGCCTTGTACTCCTCGGCGGAGAGCACGTCCTCGGCGTCGCCCTCGACGCGCACCCGGAACATCCAGCCGTCGCCATACGGGTCACTGTTGACCAGGCTCGGGTCGTCGACCACGGCCTGGTTCACCTCGACGATCTCACCCCCGACGGGGGTGTAGATCTCGTTCACCGACTTGGTCGACTCCACCTCGCCGACGGATTCGCCCGGCTCGACGCTCGAGCCGACGTCGGGGAGCTGCACAAAGACGACGTCACCAAGAGATTCGGCGGCGAAGGCCGTGACGCCGACGGTCACGGTGAGGCCGTCGTCGAGGCCGGCCACCCACTCGTGCTCCTTGGTGTAGCCCAGGTCGTCAGGGATGTTGCTCACTTGTTCCTCCTGTAGAAGGGCAGCTCTACCAGGTCCATAGGTTCATGGCTGCCCCGGATGTCCACGGCCAGGCCTGACTCGGCCTCGGTGTCCACGTAGGCCATCGCGATGGGCCTGCCCACGCTCTGGGAGGGCGCACCGCTGGTGACCTCGCCGACAACGGCGCCGTCTTTGGTGACCGGGTAGCCGTGGCGCGGCACCCGGCGTCCCCGCGCGACCAGGCCGACGAGCCGGCGCCGGGGCGGGTCGTCCTTGACCGCCTCGAGCGCCGACCGGCCGACGAAGTCGCCCGGCTTGTCGAATTTCACCACTCTGCCCAGCCCCGCGTCGAACGGGGTCAGCTCGACGCCCAGTTCGTTGCCGTAGAGCGGCATGCCGGCCTCTAGCCTGAGAGTGTCGCGGCTGGACAGGCCGGCGGGCTTGAGGCCGTGCGGCTCGCCCGCCGCCATGAGCGCGTGCCAGAGCGGCACCGCGTCCTGGTTGGCGACGAACAGCTCGAACCCGTCCTCGCCGGTGTAGCCGGTGCGGGCGATCAGCGCCTGCCGCCCGTCGACCAGGTCGGGCAGGCCCGCGTAGTACTTGAGCCCGTCGAGGTCGGCGTCGGTGAGGGTGGCGAGGATCTCCTGGGACCGGGGTCCCTGTACGGCGATCAGCGCGTACTGGTCCGACCGGTCCTCGACCAGCACGTCGTACGCCTTCGACCGCTCAATCAGCTCTTTTGCCACTTTTTCGTAGTTCGAGGCGTTTGCCACGACCATGAACTCGTCGTCTTCAAGCCGGTAGACGATGAGGTCGTCGAGCACCCCGCCGCGCTCGTTGACGATCATCGTGTATCTGGCCCGCCCGGTCGCCAGCGCCGACAGGTGGCCGACCAGCGCGTAGTCGAGCGCCTGCCCGGCCTGTGGCCCGGTCAGGAAGATTTCGCCCATGTGGGAGAGGTCGAACAGCCCGGCCGCCTGGCGAACGGCGTTGTGCTCCGCGGACTCGCTCCCGTACCGGAGCGGCATGAGCCACCCGGCGAAGTCGGTGAGCGTGGCGCCGAGGCTCTCGTGAACGTCTCGTAGCGGTGTTGGTCGGGACATTTGTCGCACCTCTGGACAGGATTGGATGCCAGCATCCTCCCCCTCTGTCATCGATGCCTGAGAGCTTCGCCCGAGTTTTGCCGGACTTTCACCTTCGGCGAGACCCCGCGGGCCTGCTTTCCAGAGGTCACCAAAGGCCGTGCGGTCCTTTGCCTTGAGAGGTTTGCGGGGAGGGCTTGCTCCTTCAGGGACCCTGACCGGCTGTCAGGGCGCTCTCCCGCACGGTTTCGCCGGTGATGCTCGTCAGCCTAGTGCCGCGATGGGGTTGTTGTCGCGTTCTGATTGCTCATGAACCACTCCGGGGGGTGGTGACGTCGAAAGGATATGAATCGGCGAACGGCGGCTGTCGGCCTGCTGACCACCCTGACCCTCGCGGGCTGTGGCGCATCGGAGGCCGGATCCCCTCCCCGTTACGAGGCGAACCTGACGGTGCTCGAAGGCGGCGGGCACGGACCGCAGCTGTGCATGATGGTCATGCAGTCGGCCCCACCGCAGTGCGGCGGCCCGGATGTCGTCGGCTGGGACTGGAACAAGGTGGATCACGAGTCGCAGGGCGGCGTGAAGTGGGGCGAGTACCGCGTCGTGGGCACCTGGGACGGCACCAGGCTGACGCTCACCGAGCCGCCGGGCGCCCCCAGGAAGGCGGCCTCCGCTCACGCGGAGGACTTCACCAGCCCGTGCCCGGCACCGGAGGGCGGCTGGCGGCCGGTCGATCCCGCCAGGGCCACGCAGCAGGCGCTGGACCAGGCGATGGCGCGGGCCGGCACGGCCGAGGAGTTCGCGGGCGCCTGGCTCGACCAGAGCTACATGAAGGGGCTCCCCGCGGAGTCACCGGAGTCGAACGACCCGCGGCGGCTGGTGCTCAACCTGAAGTTCACCGGCGACCTGTCCGGCCGCGAGGCGTGGATCCGTGAGGTGTGGGGCGGCGCGCTGTGCCTCAGCGGCGCGGCGCGCAGCCAGAGCGAGCTGGAGGCGATCCAGCGGGAGGTCCAGTCCGAACTGGGGGACGGTCTCGTCTCGGTGTCGTCCAGCGTGCGGAGCAACCAGGTGAACGCGCAGGTCTGGGTGGCCTCCGACGAGCGGCGCCGCGACCTGGAGGCCAAGCACGGCGCCGGGGCCGTGGCCCTGAACGGCGTGCTCAGCCCGGTCGGATGAGCCCGGGAGGCTCAGCAGGCTGACACGAGCGCCTCGAAGAGGGCGCCGTCCTCGGCCGCCTCGGGGTGCCACTGCACGGCCACGGCGAAGGGGGCCGAGTCCAGCTCGACCGCCTCGATCGTGCCGTCGCCGGCGGTGGCGGTGACCGTGAGGCCGGGCGGGAGCCGGTCGATGGCCTGGTGGTGGTAGTGGGGGACGGTCACGGGCTCCGTGCCCAGCGCCTTGGCCAGGCGGCTGCCGGGGACGGGCGTGACGGGCAGCGGGCCGAACCGGCCGGGGGCGGGGGAGTGGCCGGTGTGCCCCACGACGTCGGGGAGGTGCTGGTGGAGGCTGCCGCCGAGGGCGACGTTGAGCACCTGGAGGCCGCGGCAGATGCCGAGGTACGGCAGGCCGGCGTCGAGGGCCGCCGCGATCAGCCCAAACTCCGCCTCATCACGAAATTTGCGGATATAGCCGGTTTGATCCACAGGCTCCTGCCCGTACCGGGCCGGATCGACGTCCCCGCCACCGGCCAGGATCAGGCCGTCCAGGCGGCCGACGACCTGCCCGGGCTCGCCGGCCGGCGGCAGCACGATCGGCTGCCCGCCGGCGCGTACGACCTGCTCCACGTACATGTACGGCAGGAGCGCCACGGTCATGTCCCAGACCGTGAACTTCGCCGGCTCCACGTACGACGTGATGCCGATGACGGGATGCTGCACGATATGACCCCCGAGAAACCAGACCGAACCAGAGCTACAGCGGCGTGACGTAGGCGCCGGAGATGCCCCCGTCCACCAGGAACTCACTACCCGTGATGAACGACGCGTCGTCGCTGGCCAGGAACGCCACCGCCGCCGCGATCTCCGAGGCCTCGGCGAAGCGCCCGACGGGGATGTGCACCAGCCGCCGCTGCGCCCGCTCCGGGTCCTTGGCGAACAGCTCCTGCAGCAGCGGCGTGTTCACCGGCCCGGGGCACAGCGCGTTCACCCTGATGCCCTCCCGGGCGAACTGCACGCCCAGCTCGCGTGACATCGCCAGCACGCCGCCCTTGGACGCCGTGTACGAGATCTGCGAGGTCGCCGACCCCATGACGGCCACGAACGACGCGGTGTTGATGATCGAGCCCTTGCCCTGCCGCCGCATGTACGGGATGGCGTGCTTGCAGCAGAGGTAGACGCTGGTCAGGTTCACCTCCTGGACCCGGCGCCAGGCGTCGATGCCGGTCTCCAGGATCGAGTCGTCGTCGGGCGGCGAGATGCCGGCGTTGTTGAAGGCGATGTCCACGCTGCCGTAGGTGTCGAAGGCGGTCCGGAACATCCTGACGACGTCGTCCTCGTCGGTGACGTCGGCCTTGACGAAGAGGCCGCCGACCTCGTTCGCGGCCTTGACGCCGGCCTCCTCGTCGATGTCCACGCAGACGACCTTGGCGCCCTCCTCGGCGAACCTGCGTGCCGTGGCCAGCCCGATGCCGCTGCCCGCGCCGGTGATGACGGCCACCCGATCCTGCAAACGCTGCACTTTCACTCCCAGGAGATGAAGACGTTCTTGGTCTCGGTGAACGCCGCCAGGGCGTCAGGGCCGAGCTCCCTGCCGAGACCGGACTGCTTGAAGCCGCCGAAGGGGGTCCAGTAGCGGACCGACGAGTGCGAGTTGACCGAGAGCGCGCCCGACTCGACGGCCCTGGCCACGCGTAGCGCCCGCCCGACGTCGCGGGTCCAGATGGAGCCGCTCAGTCCGTACGGGGTGTCGTTCGCGATGCGTACGGCCTCCGCCTCGTCCTCGAAGCGCACCACGGACATGACAGGACCGAAGATCTCCTCGGTGAAGGCCGGGTCGGTGAGCTCCGGCGTCAGCACGGTCGGCGGGAACCAGAAGCCCTTGCCCTCGGGGCAGGATCCCTGCAGGTAGGGGGTGCCCTGGACGAAGCCGCGGACCCGGTCGAGGTGTTCGGCGCTGATCAGCGGGCCCATCTCGGTGCCCTCGTCGAGCGGGTCGCCGACCGTGACGCCCCGCACGGCCGCCGTCAGGCGCTCCATGAACTCGTCGTACACCTCGGCCTGGACGAGGAGGCGGGAGCGGGCGCAGCAGTCCTGGCCCGAGTTGTCGAAGACCGCGTACGGCGCCGTCCTCGCGGCCCTGTCGAGGTCCGCGTCGGCGAAGACGATGTTGGCGGACTTGCCGCCCAGCTCCAGCGTGACGCGCTTGACCTGCCGGGCCGCCTTGGCGGCGATCTCCTTGCCCACCTCGGTCGAGCCGGTGAACACGATCTTCGCCACGCCGGGATGCTCGACGAGCCGGGCCCCCGCGACCTCCCCTGCCCCAGGCAGCACCTGGAGCACCCCCTCGGGGAGGCCCGCGGCGAGGGCCAGCTCCGCCAGCCTCAGCGCGGTCAGCGGGGTCCATTCGGCCGGCTTGACGATCACCGTGTTGCCGGCCGCGAGCGCCGGGGCCACACCCCAGGTCATGATCACCATGGGGAAGTTCCACGGCACGATGACGCCGACGACGCCCAGCGGCTCCTGGAACGTGATGTCCACGCCGCCCGGCACCGGGATCTGCTTGCCGTGGTCGCGCTCGGGGGCGCCGGCGTAGAAGTGCAGCACGTCGCGGACGTTGCCGGCCTCCCACCGGGCGTTCCCGATCGGGTGCCCGGAGTTGGCCAGCTCCAGCCGCGCCAGCTCCTCGCCGTGCTCGTCCACCAGATCGGCGAACCTGCGCAGCAGCCGCGCCCGGTCCCCGGGCGACACCTCGCGCCAGGTCGCGTACGCGGCCCTGGCACGCTCCACCGCCCGGTCCACCTCGGCGGCGTCGGCCAGTTCGACGTCGGCCAGGATGTCTTCCGTCGCCGGATTAACGATCTTCATGTGCTTCTTTCACATCCGCTCGAAACCACGGAACAGCTCCCAATCCGTCACCGCCGCGTCGAACGCGGCCAGCTCCACGCGCGCGTTGTTCGCGTAGTGCTCGACCACGTCCTCGCCGAACGTCTCGCGGGCCAGTTTCGACCCCTCGAACAGCGCCAGCGCGTCCCGCAGCGTGTGGGGCACGCTCTCGGCGCCGGAGTCGTAGGCGTTGCCCTCGAACGCGCTCTCCAGCGGCAGCTCGTTGTCGATGCCGTGCAGCCCGGCCGCGATCAGCGCGGCCACCGCGAGGTACGGGTTGACGTCGCCGCCCGGCACCCGGTTCTCCACGCGCAGCGACGGGCCGTGGCCGACGAGCCGGAGCGAGCAGGTGCGGTTGTCCACGCCCCACTTGACGGCCGTGGGCGCGAAGCTGCCGGGGACGTAGCGCTTGTAGGAGTTGATGTTGGGGGCGTACAGGAGGGTGAGCTCGCGCAGGCAGGCGAGCTGCCCGGCGATGAAGCGGGCGCCGAGCGGGGAGAGCCCGTACGGCCCGTCGCCCGCCATCACCGGATCCCCGTCGCCGCCGCGCAGCGAGATGTGGATGTGGCAGGAGTTGCCCTCGCGCTGGTTGGGCTTGGCCATGAAGGTGATCGACTTGCCCTCCTGGGCGGCGATCTCCTTCGCGCCGTTCTTGTAGATGACGTGGTGGTCGCAGGTCCTGAGCGCCTCGTCGTAGCGGAAGGCGATCTCGTGCTGGCCCAGGTTGCACTCGCCCTTGGCGGACTCGACGTACAGGCCGGCGCCTTCCATGTTCTGGCGGATCCGCCGCAGCAGCGGCTCGATGCGGGCGGTGCCGAGCAGCGAATAGTCCACGTTGTAGAGGTTGGACGGTGACATGTCCCGGTAGCCGCGCTTCCAGGCGTCCTCGTAGCTGTCCTCGTAGACGATGAACTCCAGCTCGGTGCCCACGTACGCGGCCAGCCCCCGCTCGGCGAGGCGGGCGAGCTGCCTGCGCAGGATCTGCCGGGGCGAGGCGGTCACGTCGCCACCGCCCTCCCAGGCGAGGTCGGCCATGAGCATGGCGGTCCCCTCGTGCCAGGGCACCCTGCGCAGCGTCGCGAGGTCCGGCTTCATCACGAAGTCGCCGTAGCCCCGCTCCCAGGACGACATCGCGTAGCCGCCGACGGTGTTCATGTCCACGTCGACGGCGAGCAGGTAGTTGCACCCCTCGGAGCCGTGGTGCAGCACCTCTTCGAGGAAATAGCGGGCGGACAGCCTCTTGCCCTGCAGCCTGCCCTGCATGTCGGCGATCGCGAGGAGCACGGTGTCGATGCGCCCGAGCGCCACCTCGTCGCGCAGCTCGCTGACGGAAAGGAACCCGGTGCTCGATCGCTCGCTCACGCTATCCCCGCTCCGATCTGGTCAGAGGCGCTTTCCCGTTGATTGGGCTAGTCTTAGACCATTGATGTGTACGCGGGATCCGTTGTCAAGACCTGAGGACACGTTGGACGAGTCGGCGCGTTTGATGACGGTGTTGCGCCCGGTGCGGGCCGGCAACGCCTTCGAGGAGACGGTGGAACGGCTGCTCCAGGCCATCAAGCTCGGTGTGGTCCCGCCCGGCGACAAGCTCCCGCCGGAGCGCGAGCTGGCCGTGCGGCTGGGCATCAGCCGGGTCACCCTGCGCGAGGCGATCCGCGCGCTGTCGGACGCGGGCTACCTCGACGTGCGGAGGGGTCGCTACGGGGGAGCCTTCGTCACGTACGTTCCCCCCAAACCGGACGCGGGCGAGCTGCGGCAGGTCGTGGCCGAGATGGGCAGCGACGACCTGTCGGACGCGCTCACGTTCCGCCTGGCGGTGGAGTGCGGGGCGGCCCAGGTGCTGGCCGCCTCCCGCCTCACGGACGACAGGCGGGAGGTGCTGCTCCGCCGGCTGTCGGAGCTGAACGAGGCCCCGATCGAGGACTACCGCCGCCTCGACACGGCCTTCCACCTGTCCATCGCCGAGCTGACCGGCTCCACCCTGCTCGCCACGGCGTGCGCGGACGCCCGCTCGCGGGTGAGCGACCTGCTGAACGCGATCCCCATGCTCCAGGTCAACCTCGATCATGCCGCGAGCCAGCACCAGGCCATCGTGGACGCCATCCTGGCCGGGGACCCGGACGGGGCCCGCCGGGCGGTCACCGAGCACCTGGAGGGCACAGCAGCCCTTTTGCGGGCCTTCCTCGCTTGACGGTCTAGAAGGTGCAGGGGCCCTCGTACCATCTCTTTCTAGAGTCATGGAGAACTGGTTCGAGCACAACATCGTCGCCACAGGACGGCTGCCGCTGTTCTGTTATTTCGTCACGCTCATCGTGGCGTTCATCGCCACGCGCATCAACGTCCGCCTGATCAGGGCGAAGGTCGGCTGGTTCCGCAACCTGAACGTGGGCGAGATGCACATCCACCACATCGTGTTCGGCGTCGTGCTGATGCTGGTCGGCGGGGTCAGCGGGCTCATCGTGTCCTCCGCCTCGCAGGTCGGCTACGCCGTCGCGGCCTCCGTCTTCGGCATCGGGTCGGCGCTCGTGCTGGACGAGTTCGCGCTGATCCTGCACCTGCACGACGTGTACTGGGAGGAGGAGGGGCGCACCTCGGTGGACGCGGTCTTCATCGCGATCGCCGTCACCGGCCTGCTCCTCATCGGCCTGCGCCCCCTGACCTGGGACTACGGCACCCTGGTCAACCCCGGCGCGCTCATCGTGGCCAACCTGGCGCTCGCCGTCGTCACCCTGCTCAAGGGCAAGATCTGGACGGGGATGGCCGGCCTGTTCGTGCCGCCGATGCTGGTGGTGGGCGCGATACGGCTGGCCCGCCCCGGCTCCCCGTGGGCCCGCTGGTTCTTCGCCCAGCGCTCGCCGCGCAAGATGGCCAAGGCCATCCACCGGGAGGAACGGTGGCGGCGGCCGGCGATCAGGGCCAAGATCGCCTTCCAGGAGTTCCTCTCAGGGCGTCACGATCTCCCTTCCACGCGGCGCGGCCGCCGGCACACCTGAGCCGGATGGCGGGGACCTCGGCTACGACGACCCGGATGCGCCGGACATCGCCTGACCTCCGGCGATCACCGGGGTGAGCAGCGGGCGTTTGGCGGTGCGGCCGTCGCCGGAGGACCGGCCGCGGAGGCGGCGGCCGATCCACGGGCCGGCGAAGGTGGCCAGCCAGCGCAGCTCCGTCGACGCCGCGCGCCAGGCGCCCGGGGCGGGCAGCGGTGTCAGGGCCGCCATCCACGTGTCGTCGCTGCCGGGCAGGTCCAGGGCGTGGGCGACGGCGGCGGCGAAGCGGGTGTGCCCGGCCGGGCTCGCGTGCAGCCGGTCGGCGCTCCACATCCGGGCGTCCGTGAAGTCGAGCGGGAACGTGTCCACCAGCGTGACCCCCGGGCGGGCGGCGGCGACGCGGACACGGGCGTTGAACTCGATCAGCCTGGGCCGGAGCGGTCGGGCCATCGGCGCGATCCTGGCGATGTCGGGGAAGGTCATGGTGACCACGTGCACGCCCTCGGCGGTCAGCCGGACGATCATGTCCTCCACGATGCCCGCCACCACGGCGGCGTCGAAGCCGGGGCGGATGATGTCGTTCATGCCCGCCATGACCGTGACCAGGTCGGGGCGCAGCGCCAGGGCGGCGGGCAGCTGCTCGGCCTGGATCTCGGCCGCCTGGCGGCCGCGGACCGCGAGGTTGGCGTAGAGCAGGTCCGGGTCGGCGGCGGCCAGGTGCTCGGCGAGGCGGTCGGCCCAGCCGCGGTGGCCGGTGACGTCGTCGCCGTCCCCGAGGCCCTCGGTCTGGCTGTCGCCGATGGCGACGTAACGCACGTAGGTCATGGCGTCGTCCTCTCCGTGTGGGCCGCGCGTCCGGTCAGGGTCCGGGCGGTCTCCAGGCACCAGTCGCGCATCTCGCGTTCCAGGCGGCAGCCGGCCAGGCAGGACAGGTAGGGGCCGACGCGCTCGCCCCGGCGCAGGAACGTCTCCTCGTCCAGGTCACCGCGTACGCGCAGGAGGGTCTGCTCGAAGAAGGCGAGCCTGACCGCGGCCTCCTCGGCCCGCTCCCGGAGCTGCTCGATCACGGGCCCCGGGTCGACGTGGTCCACGGCGTGCACCTTGACGGCGAGGTCGTCGCGGATGAGCAGGGGCTTGGGCGGGGTCGCGGCGAAGGCCGCCAGCTCGGCGGCCCCGGCCTCGGTGACCGTGAACACCCGCTTGTTGGGCCGGCCCGTCTGGACGACCTCCCGGCCCGCGATCAGCCCGTGGGCCTCCAGCTTGGTCAGCTCCGCGTAGAGCTGCTGCGGGGCGGCGTACCAGAAGTTGGAGACGCCGACGTCGAAGATCTTGGTGAGCTGGTAGCCGCTGTACTCGCCGCCGAGCAGGGCCGCCAGCATGGCATGCCTCAGAGCCATGAATAGTCATGTCCATGAGTAGTCATGGACATGACTATATAGGCGTAGATGTACGGACGCTAGAGGGTGGCCACCGAGCGGAGGGCCAGGCCCGCGCCGAGCAGCACCACCATCGCGGCCGTGCCCACCGGGGCCAGGCCCGAGAGCCTGGCGGCCAGGCGGCGGCCCGCCGAGGCGCGCTGTTCCAGGCGGTCCACCAGCTTGACCAGCAGGAGCCCGGTGGCGGTGAGGGTGGCGGCCATGCCGATGCCGTACGCGGTCACCAGCGCCACGCCGAACCAGGTGCGGCCGAGCGCGATGGCGCCGAGGAGCACGACGAGGGCCGACGGGCTGGGGACGAGCCCGCCCGCGATGCCGAGCCCCACCAGCCCTGCCCGTTTCGTCGCCTCCTCGCCGTCGTGACCGTGGCCGTGCCCGTGCCCGTGCCCGTGCCCATGACCGTGACCGTGACCGTGACCGTGTCCATGACCGTGACCGTGTCCATGACCGTGGCCGTGTCCATGACCGTGGCCGCGGCCGTGCGGGGAGGTGCCGCGGCGGGCGTTCAGGAGGAGGCGGAAGCCGATGACGGCGATCAGCACGCCGCTGGCCACCCCCAGCCACGCCAGCACGGACTCGCCCGCCAGCGCCGTGAACGCGCTCAGCAGCAGCCCCACCACCAGCACCCCGACCGTGTGCGTGGCCGTCACCGTCGCGCCCACCACGAGCGCGTCGCGCGGTCGCCCACGCCGTCCGGCCAGGTACGCGGCCATGATGGTCTTGCCGTGCCCGGGGATCAGCGCGTGCCCGGCGCCCAGCACCACGGCCAGCCCGACCGCCAGCAGCCCGAGCGGGAACGTCAGCGAGTCGGAGCCGATCAGCCCGGCGAACGTCCGGTCCAGGGCGGCCAGCGCGTCCCCGATCGGCCCGCCGATGCCGATCCCGCCGGACACGCCGCCGCCGGGAGCGCCGGAGCCGCCCTGGCCGGGCAGGCCCGCGCCGGGCGCGACGGTCATCGTCGCGGTGCGCTGGTCGAGCGGATTCGCCAGCAGGTCCTCGGGGTACGCGTGCAGCTCCTTGCTCACGCTCACCGCCGGCACCGACGAGCGGACCAGGCGCACCCCGTCGCCCACCGCCGTGATCTCCCGCCAGCCGATCCTGTCCTGCTCGAACCCGTCGGCGAACTCCACGGCCCCCGAGGCACGGACTTCGGCCACGAGCCGGCAGGTCAGCCGGCTGGTCTGGAGGCCTCCTTGGCCGGGGGCGTAGGCGAAGGCGGAGCCGGCCACCAGCCACGGCACCGTCCGGCCCGCCACCGTGAGCCGCTGGGCGGCGGCCAGCGCGCCGCAGCGGCGGGCCCCGTACGAGGCGTCCACCTGCGGCTTGGCCTGCAGCGTGGGCAGTTCGGCCGCGTCCACGACGGCGAGGTTGCGCACGTCGGAGGGCGAGATCCGCAGCCCGTTGTAGTGGTTGACGGTGAAGCTGCCCAGCGGGTGCATGGCCACGGGCGCGGCCTTGGCCGCGGCGACCAGGACGACGCTCAGGCCCAGCGACAGCACCAGACCCATCGCGACGGACAGCAGGCCGAGCCGGATGACTCTCATGAGAACCTCGCCAGTGCGGACAGTGTCGGGTCGAAGCCGGCGTCCACCTTGACGGACCGGCCCAGCGCCTGCTCGATCTTGGCGCGGTGGTACTTCAGCAGCGGGTTCTGCCAGCCGGTCGCCGTGGCCTTCTCGGCGTACGGCAGCGCCTCGGCCGGCTTGCCCGCCTTGAACAGGGCCCACGCGAGGGCGTCGGCGGCGACGAGGTTCGGGTTGCGCGCGTACTCGGCCCTGGCGTGCTCGACCGCCAGCGCCGGGTCCCCGTGGTCGGCCTCGAACTCGGCCCAGGTCAGGTCGTCACGCACGCCCGCGGCCTGGAACAGCTTGCGCTGCGCCTTCAGCAGGGTCCAGTCGGCGGGCCGGCCCGCCTTGATCTGGGTCTCGCCCTGCTCGATCAGGTATTGGGGAAGCGGGAGGCGTTCGACGACGCTCTGGTAGAGGCCGAGCGCCTCGGTCAGGCGGCCGCTCAGCGCGGCGGTCCTGGCCTGGCCCGCGAGCGCCGGGGTGTAGCCGGGGTAGGCCTGCAGGGCCTTGGCGTACCAGCCGGCCGCCGTGGACAGGTCGCCGGAGTGGAGGGCCAGCTCGCCCAGGTAGTAGCGGGCGTAGGCGAGGTCGGCCGGCTGCCAGGCGTCGTTCTGCGCCATTTCGAGGTACTTGCGGGCTCCGGCCCTGTCGCCGCGCAGCTCGGCCGCGTACGAGGCGCGGGCGAAGGCCGCCACCCCGGGGCGCAGGCCCAGCATCTCGTCCACGGCCCGCCGCGCCCCGCGCAGGTCCCCGAGCTGGGTCCGCGCGTCGGCCAGCACGCCGTAGGCCGGCGCGCCGTACGGGTTGACGCCGATCGCGCGCTCGGCCAGCCGCACCGCCTCGGCGAAGTCGTGCCGCCCGGCGGCCAGCGCCGCCTGGCCGGTGAGCACCGCGTCGTCCTCGGCCCGCAGCTTGGCGGCCGTGGTGATCGCGCCCTCCGCCTTCGTGTAGTACGACGGGTCGCCGGTGATCCTGGCCTGGTCGACGTACTGGGTGGCGAGCTGGGCCCAGCCGCGGTAGTCGCCCGGCAGGCGCTTGAGCCGAGCCTGCAGCGTCTCGGTGAACGGCTTGTCCGCCACCGGCCCCGGCGCGGGCGCCGCCGAGAACGACAGGATCGTGAAGGTCATGGCCCCGATGAGGGCAAGCCCGGCGAATATCACGAAGGCACGCATGTCCAAGGCTCCAGGGTGCTGGGGAGTTGGCCGGCCGGCCGTGACGGGGAGCACGGCCGGCCGGCCTCAGATCGGCGGCAGACGGTGGGAGAAGGGTGGTCTGCCGCCGGGGGCTGACCGGCCCGCTTGGAGAGGGAGCAGGCCGGTCGGGGAGTCAGCGCTGGTTCACCGCGACGTTGCCGGGCAGCGGGATGTACGGGAACGACTGGAGGATCGGCTTGTCGTTCCTGTCCACCTTGTCCGTCAGCCCGGGCACGAGCTTGCCGGTCACCGCGGCGCCGGCCACGGCCTGCAGCTCGATGTCCACGACGTCGTCGATGAGACGGCGGCCGTTCGGGAACCCCTGCAGGTCGCCGGCCAGCACGCCGAGGCGGTTCGGGTCCTTCGCGGGCGGGATCGCCATGTTCAGCCGCAGCATCTCGGAGGGGCGCAGCTTGCCCGCGTCCTTGTTGAGCACCTGCGAGTTCAGGTCGGCCTTGATCGGGCCGTTCTGCTTGGCGATGCCGGTCAGGAAGATCTCGGCCAGGTCGTTGCGCGGGGTCGCGGGGGCCTTGATGCCGTAGATGGCCTCCAGCAGCCTGGCCACCTCGGGGTCGAGGACCCGCTTGACCAGCGGCGCCACGTCGGCGTCCTTCTCCGGGGGCAGGGCGTTGAAGGCGTCCTTGAGCCCGGCGGGCGAGACGACCTCGTTCACCAGCGGGTTGCACAGGCGCGAGACCTGCACGTACCTGCTGCCGTTGAACTTGTCGGTGGTCGAGCAGACGCCGATCACCGGGTTGCGCCTGACGTCGCCCTTGAGCGCCAGCTCGGAGGAGGGCACCTGGAGGGCCACGCTGTTCACGTTGTAGCCCCGGGTGGTGTCCTGGCCGACCTCGGACAGGTTGCCGCCGTAGAGCAGGTCGAACACGCGCAGGTCCAGGAAGAACGCCTCGTCGGCCTGGCCGGCGAACGACTTGCCGCCGCCGGGCAGGCTCTTGATGGACTGGGCGCGCAGGGTGCCGTAGTCGGGCATCGAGGCCGGGCCGACGTTGCTCGGCGCGACGATGCCGTCGTGGACCAGCGTCCGGGTGCCGCTGGGAGTGATCTTCCTGAGCGTGTAGCGCTGGCGGAAGAGCAGGTTCGGGTCGTCGAGCGAGGTCACGGGGCCGTTGTTGTACAGGAACGTGGTGTTGCCGCGCTTGTCCTCGTTGCGGAACGTCCACTCGTACGTGATGTCGGGCCTGGCGTCACCGTCGTTGTCGATCTTTATGTTGTAGCGGGACCTGGTGGCGAACGGGTAGAAGTTCGGGCCGCCGTGAGGCTCCTCGAACGGGATCCAGTTGGCCAGCAGGGTCACCGTGTCGGCCTTGTCAGGGCTCACGAACGCGTACACGTCGGTGTTGTCGTGCTGGGGGTCGCCCGCGATCATGGGAGCCTCGCGGTGCGAGGAAGCGATGCCGGAGTCGGTGCGGAGCACGGCCAACGACGACGCGGCGACAGCTGCGGCGAGGCCAAGTCCGACTAGAGCGCGCCGGTTGATCCGGAGCTCCATTTTCGGTCCTTTCGGAAGGGCTGATCGTTTACTGCGAGGTTCCGGCCGGGTTCCTCGACGCCCTATTCGTCCGCCGGACGCTTCCGGATGTCGCCTCCTCCTCAAGAATGAGGGTCAACGAAAGTTGACATACTTAAGTCGTCAATCTAGGTTGACCCTGTCGAAGCGGTGCGGATCGCGCGGTCCCGTTCGTTAGAGCAAGTCGAGACATGTCGTGGAAGGAGATGTGGTGGTCAAGGAGTTGCTCTCCCACGTCCGCCCGCACCGGAAGATCCTGATCCTGGGCGGATTACTGGGCTTGATCGGCTCGGCGGCGGGTCTCGCCATGCCGTTGCTGGCCAAATACGTCGTGGACGCGTTCGGCGAGACCGGCTCGATGGCCGGGCCGTTGCTGGGGCTGACCGCGGCGGTGCTGATCGGCGCGGTCGTGTCGGCCGCCGGAAGCTATCTGATGGAGCGCACGGGCGAGGGCATCGTGCTCGGCGCCCGGCGCAAGCTCGTGGACCGGATGCTGCGCCTCAAGGTCGCCGACGTGGACCGGCTCAAGCCCGGCGACCTGCTGTCGCGGGTGACGGGCGACACGACCTTGCTGCGGGCCGTGCTGACCAACGGGATCGTCGAGTCCGTCAGCGCCACGTTCATGCTGGTCGGGGCGATCATCATGATGGCGACCATGGACGGCGTGCTGCTGCTGGTCACGCTGCTCGTGGTGGTGGTGATCGGCGGGCTCGTCGCGCTGATCATGCCGAGGATCCAGCGGGCGCAGACCCATGCCCAGGAGGCCGTGGGCGAGATGGGGGCCGTGCTGGACCGGGCACTGCAGGCGTACCGGACCGTCAAGGCCAGCGGCGCGGAGGATCGGGAGATCGCGGTGGTGGGCGACGCGGCGGTGCGCGCCCGCGACCGGGGGCTGCAGGTCGCCGGGTGGACGTCGCTCGCGGGAGTGGCGACGTGGATGGCGGTGCAGATCGCGTTCCTCGCCGTGCTGGCCGTCGGCGGGGCCCGGGTCGCGTCGGGGACGCTTGAGGTGTCGTCGCTGATCGCGTTCCTGCTGTACCTGTTCTACCTGGTGCCGCCGATCGGGCAGCTCGTCCAGGGCGGCGTCCAGCTCCAGCAGGGGCTGGCCGCGATGAAGCGGATCAAGGAGATCGAGGACCTGCCCGCGGAGCCGGTCGGCGCCGCCGTCGCGGGGACCTCCGAGCCGGTCGGGGTGACGTTCCGGGACGTGGTCTTCAAGTACGGCGACGACCGGCCGACCGTGCACGACGGGGTCACCTTCGAGGTGCCGCCCGGCGGGCTGACCGCGCTGGTGGGGCCGTCGGGCGCGGGCAAGTCGACGGTGTTCGCGCTGATCGAGCGCTTCTACGACCACCAGAAGGGGCTCATCACCATCGGTGGTCGCGACATCCGCGACTGGCCGCTGGGCGAGCTGCGGGCCGCCCTCGGGTACGTCGAGCAGGACGCCCCCGTGCTGGCCGGCACCCTCCGGGAGAACCTGCTCTTCGCCGCCCAGGACGCCACCGAGGACGAGCTGCGCCGGGCCCTCGCCCGCACCAGGCTCGACGACCTGGTGGACAGGCTGCCCGAAGGGCTGGAGACGCCGGTCGGGCACCGCGGCGTGCTGCTGTCGGGCGGCGAGCGCCAGCGCGTCGCCATCGCCAGGGCGCTGCTGCGCAAGCCCCGGCTGCTGCTGCTCGACGAGGCCACCTCCCAGCTCGACGCGGTCAACGAGCTGCGGCTGCGCGAGGTCATCGCCGAGGTGGCCACGGAGACGACCGTGCTGGTGATCGCCCACCGGCTGTCCACCGTGACGAACGCGGACCGGATCGTGGTCATGGAAGGGGGCGGCGTACGGGCGGTCGGGACGCACGACTCG
The DNA here is from genome assembly GCF_053590415.1 of Nonomuraea sp. NPDC003201. Classification (NCBI taxonomy): domain Bacteria; kingdom Bacillati; phylum Actinomycetota; class Actinomycetes; order Streptosporangiales; family Streptosporangiaceae; genus Nonomuraea; species Nonomuraea sp. NPDC003201. The sequence goes on along the minus strand of NZ_JBSFTC010000010.1, from coordinate 8,050 downwards.
CTGGTCGGGGAGGACGAGCTCTACCGGGAGCTGGCGGCCACCCAGTTCCTCGTCAGCTAGGTTCATACTGCTGTAGCCGTTGTACCCTGCGGGTGACAAATGTGAATGTTTTCATTCAGGAGGGTCACCATGAGCCGCAGCGTGCGCGCGCCACGAGGCACGACGATCACCGCCAAGGGGTGGCCGCAGGAGGCGGCGCTCCGCATGCTCCAGAACAACCTGGACCCGGAGGTCGCCGAGCATCCCGAGCAGCTGGTCGTCTACGGCGGCTCGGGCAAGGCGGCGCGTGACTGGGCGTCGTTCGACGCGATGGTCAGGACGCTGACGACGCTCGAGGGCGACGAGACCCTCCTGGTCCAGTCGGGGCGCCCGGTGGGCGTGTTCCGCACCCACGAGTGGGCGCCCCGGGTGCTCATCGCCAACTCCAACCTCGTGCCCGACTGGGCCAACTGGGAGGAGTTCCGGCGGCTGGAGGCGGCCGGGCTCACCATGTACGGGCAGATGACCGCCGGGTCGTGGATCTACATCGGCACGCAGGGCATCCTGCAGGGGACGTACGAGACGTTCGCGGCCGTGGCGGCGAAGCGCTTCGGCGGGTCGCTGGCCGGGACGATCACGCTGACGGCCGGGCTCGGCGGGATGGGCGGCGCCCAGCCCCTGGCCGTCACCATGAACGGCGGGGTGGCGATCTGCCTCGACTGCGACCCGCGCTCGGTCACCCGGCGGATCGAGCACCGCTACCTCGACGTGGAGGCGTCGTCGCTGGACGAGGCGCTCCGGCTGGCGTACGCGGCGCGCGACGAGCGCCGTCCCCTGTCCATCGGGGTCGTCGCGAACGCCGCGGAGGCCGTGCCCGACCTGCTCGCCCGCGGGGCCGAGATCGACATCGTCACCGACCAGACCTCGGCGCACGACCCCCTGATGTACCTGCCGCTGGGCGTCGCCTTCGAGGACATGGCCTCGGAGCGGGACAAGGACCCGGCCGGCTTCACCGAGCGGGCCCGGACCTCGATGGCGCGGCACGTGGAGGCGATGGTCGGGTTCAAGGACGCCGGGGCGGAGGTGTTCGACTACGGCAACTCCATCCGGGGCGAGGCGCAGCTGGCCGGCTACGGGCGGGCCTTCGACTTCCCGGGGTTCGTGCCCGCCTACATCAGGCCGCTGTTCTGCGAGGGCAAGGGCCCGTTCCGGTGGGCCGCCCTGAGCGGGGACCCCGCCGACATCGCCGCGACCGACCGGGCCATCCTGGAGCTCTTCCCCGAGAACGAGGGACTCGCCCGGTGGATCAGGAAGGCCGGGGAGAAGGTCCACTTCCAGGGGCTGCCCGCGCGGATCTGCTGGCTCGGGTACGGCGAGCGGAACGTCGCGGGGGAGCGCTTCAACGACATGGTGGCCTCGGGCGAGCTGCGGGCGCCCATCGTGATCGGGCGCGACCACCTCGACAGCGGCTCCGTGGCCTCGCCGTATCGCGAGACGGAGGCCATGGCGGACGGGTCGGACGCGATCGCGGACTGGCCCCTGCTGAACGCCATGCTCAACACGGCCTCGGGGGCCGCCTGGGTGTCCATCCACCACGGGGGCGGGGTCGGGATCGGGCGGTCCATCCACGCCGGCCAGGTGACGGTGGCCGACGGGACCGCGCTGGCGGGGGAGAAGCTCAACCGCGTGCTGACCAACGACCCGGGGACGGGGGTCATGCGGCACGTGGACGCGGGTTACGAGGAGGCCGCCGACGTGGCCGCCGCCCGCGGCGTCCGCATCCCGATGCGCGAATCCTGACCCATCGCGCTTCCGCCACCCATCTGGTGGGGGTCGTGAGGGCGGTGGGATGAGAATGCGGGGTGGGAAGCGTTGGAGGTGGCGTGGCGGACGGATATCACGGTGGGCTGAGCGTGCTGCTGGATGGCCGGAGGCTGTCGCCCGTGCAGCGGAGGATCGCGCACTACCTCACCGAGCATCTCGATGAGGCGATCTTCCTGTCCAGCGTGGAGCTGGCCGAGCGGGCCGGGGTGAGTCAGCCGTCCGTGACCCGGTTCGCGATGGTGCTGGGGTTCGCCGGATATCCCGAGCTGCGGCAGGCGCTGCGCCCGCTCGTGCTGGGCGGCGCGACGGTGGTGGAGCCGCAGGAGAGCCTGCTGCGCGGGGCCATCGACTGCGAGATCCGCAACCTCGCGACCGTCAGGGAGCGGCTGGCGGCCTTCCCGCTCAAGGAGCTCGGCGAGCAGCTGGCCGCCACCGAGCCGCTGCCCGTCGTGGGGCTGCGGGTCTCCTGCGGGCTGGCCACCACCTTCGCCTACTACGCCCGCCGCATCCACCCCGACGTGCGGCTGCTCACGCACGGCGGGTCGGAGCTGGTCGACGGGCTGCACGCGGCCCGCAGGGCGGGCGCGGAGTGGGTGGTGGCCGTGGTCCTGCCGAGGTATCCGGCGGAGGCCGTGCAGGCGCTGGAGTACGCGGAGAAGATGGGGCTGCGAGTGGCGGCCATAACGGATAAGGCGGATTTTCCGGCGGAGGTCGTGCTGGACGCCCCCGTCGGCGACCGGCTCGTGTTCGACTCGCACGCGGCGCCGCTCGCCCTGGCCATGGCCCTGGTCGAGGCCATGGCCGACGCGGCGCCGCTGCGCACCCAGGCCAGGCTCGAGGAGTACGAACGGATGACCGACGAGACCGGTACGTTCCTACCCGGCGATCCTGCGTAGCGAGCGCATCGACCAGATCGTGGTGAGCAGCGCCAGCACGATGAACACCGCGAACGCGATCGGGATCGACGAGTCCGACAACCGCCCCGCGAACAGCGCCCGCCCCGCCTCGACCGCGTGGTAGAGCGGGTTGATCGGGGCGAGCGTCTGCATCCAGCCGGGCGCGAACGAGATCGGGATGAACAGCCCGGCCAGCAGCATGATCGGCAGCATGAAGAGGTTGAGCGTCTGCGACATGCCGTTCTCGTCGCGTACGGTCAGCGCCAGCCCCTGGGACAGCCCCGAGGCGAACAGCCCGGTGGCGGCCATGAGCAGCAGCACCAGCAGCAGTTCGACAGCCCCGATGCGCACGCCCATCGCGATGGCCACGACGAGCACGAGGATCGCCTGGCAGACCAGCACGACCATGTCCTTGGCCACCCGCCCGAGCACGATGGCCGGCCGCCAGGCGGGGCTGACGGCGTACCGCTCGAGCGAGCCGTTGCGCAGGTCGGCGATCAGCCCGAACCCGGAGAACAGCGCCCCGAAGACCGCGATCATCATCATCGACGCCGGCGTGAACATCCGCAGCGCGTCCACCGTCGAGCCGCCCGGCGTCAGCGACTTGAGCAGCGGCGCGAACATGAGCAGGTACAGCACCGGCTGCATGATGCCGAACAGCGGCCAGATCGGGTTGCTGAACGACTTCTTCAGCTCGTAGCCGGTGAACAGGACGGTGTGGCGGATCATGAGGCGGCTCCGGTGTCGCGGAGGGAACGGCCGGTCTTGGCCAGGAAGACGTCGTCGAGCGTGGAGCGGTCGAGCGCGATCGAGCTCAGCCCCAGCCCCTGCTCCTCAAGGGCCCGCAGCAGCGCGGGCAGGGTGTGCTCGCCGTCGTCGACGTAGACGCGCAGCAGGTCCTCGTCGACGCGGGTCTCGCGGGCGTACGGCTTGAGCGTGTCCGCGGCCCGCTCCGGGTCGTCCACCCTGAGCGTGATCACGTCGCCGGAGACCTCCCGCTTGAGCTCCCCGGGGGTGCCCTCGGCCACGACCTGGCCGTGGTCGACGATCATGAGGCGGTCGCACAGCGCGTCGGCCTCGTCGAGGTAGTGGGTGCTGAGCAGCACGCTCGTGCCGGCCTCGCGCAGCTGCCTGATGCGGTCCCAGAGGTTGGCGCGGTTCTGCGGGTCGAGGCCGGTGGTGGGCTCGTCGAGGAAGAGCAGCGGCGGGTTGTGCACCAGCCCGATCGCGATGGCCACGCGCCGCTTCTGCCCGCCCGACAGGGTCCGGCCGGGGCGGTCGGCCATCTCGGTCAGGTCGAAGCGCTCCAGCACCTCCGCGGTGGCCTGCTTCGGGTCGGCCATGGCGTGGATCTTGGCGGCCATCATGATCTGGGCCCTGGCGCTCGTGGTGTCCTCCACGCCGCCGGCCTGGCTCACGTACCCGAGCTTGCGCCGGACGGCGCCGGGCTCCTTGAGCAGGTCGTGGCCCGCGATGGTGGCCGTGCCCGCGTCGGGGGCGATCAGCGTGGAGAGCATCCTGATCGTGGTGGTCTTGCCGGCCCCGTTGGGGCCGAGCACGCCGAAGATCTCGCCTTGCGCGACCTCGAGGTCCACCCCGCGGACGGCCTCGACGGTCTGCGTGCCCTTCCTGCTCCTGGTGGTGAACGTCTTTCGCAGGCCCTGCGCCTGAATGATCATTGGGGGGTTCAGCTCCTTCAGGGCAACTCGTCCGCCTCGACTTGGCCGATCGCCTGCTCGACCCAGTCGAGCTGGGCCTGGACCATGGCTCTGGTCAAGCGGAGGTTCTCGTCAATGTGCTTGGGCGCGCCGTAGCGCTGCTTGGCGCCGAACATGTGCTCGTAGCTGTCGACATACATCCTGAGCCGTAGCATTCTGCTACGAAGCGCGTCGAGAATCTCCTGCTTTTCCAGCCGGTTCATGAACGTCAGCGCCACCTGGAACGGGTCGATGATCGGCTTGATCTCATACCAGGACTGCAGCAGCAGGCGATGAAACTCGGCCCGGCCCGCCTCGGTGATCTCATAGACCACCTTGCCGCCCTTTCCGGCCTCGACGACCGCCAGCAGGCCCTCTTCGGCCATCTTGTTCAGCCCGTGGTAGATCGAGCCGAAGGCCACATTCGCCCAGTGCTCGGTGCCCATCGACTCCAGCCGTCTGCGGACGCCGTAGCCGTTCATGGGGCCTTCCAGCAGAGAACCGAGAATCAGGATCCGTGTCGACGACATGGGCTAAAAGTTTGTATTCAAATTTGTATAGATGTCAACACCAATAGGCTGATCTCCATGAACGAACGACCGACTGCGCTGGTCACAGGCGCTTCGCGCGGGATCGGCGCGGCCGTGGCCGAGGCGCTGGGCCCCACGCACCACGTGATACTCAACGGCCGCGACGAGGAGTCGCTGTCCGCCGTGGCGGCCGGGCTGCCCGATGCGCGGGTCTGGCCGGCGGAGCTGACAGGGGTCACGGAGGCGGACGTCGCCGGGATCGAACGGCTCGACGTGCTCGTGCACTCCGCCGGGATCAACCGGATGGGCCGGATCGCCGACCTGCCCGCCGCCGCGTGGCGCGAGACGCTGGAGGTGAACGTCGTCGCGGTCGCCGAGCTGACCCGGCTGCTGCTGCCCGCCCTGCGCCGGGCCGAGGGGCACGTGGTCTGCGTCAACTCGGGTTCGGGGCAGCGGGCCAACCCCGAGTGGGGCGCCTACGCGGCCAGCAAGTTCGCGCTGAAGGCGTTCGCCGACGCGCTGCGGCTGGAGGAGCCGCGGCTGAGGGTGACGACCGTCTACCCGGGCCGGACGGCCACTGACATGCAGCGCGAGCTGCGTAGCTACGAGGGCGGCGAGTTCGAGCCCGAGAAGTACCTGACGCCGCAGAGCGTGGCGCGGGCCGTGCTGGCCGCCGTCACCGCGGGCCCCGACGCCCACCTCACCGAGCTGACCCTCCGTCCCAGGGGAGGGCCTGTCAACTGAATGGATCCATTCACTACAGTGGGGTCATGCTTGAACCACTCGCGCACATAGGACGGGATCCGGCGACCGGGGGCTACGTCAGGGACGCCTGGTCGGCCGCTGACATGGAGCTACGCGAGTGGTTCGCGGGCGAGGCCGGGCGACGGGGGCTCGACCTGCGCGAAGACCGCAACGGCAACCTCTGGGCATGGTGGGGCGACCCTTCCGGCCGGCCCGGCGTGGTGACCGGGAGCCACCTCGACTCCGTACGGCAGGGCGGCGCGTACGACGGTCCGCTCGGGGTCGTGTCGGCCTTCGCCGCCCTGGACCTCCTGAGGGAGCGCGGGACCACACCGGCCAAGCCGGTCGGCGTGGCCTGCTTCACCGACGAGGAGGGCGCCAGGTTCGGGGTGCCGTGCATGGGGTCGAGGCTGCTCACGGGCGTGCTGGCGCCCGAGCGGGCCCTCGCGCTCACCGACGACTCCGGCGACACGCTGGCCGACGCCATGACGAAGGCCGGGCGGGCGCCGTACGAGCTGGGGCGGGACGACGAGACGCTCGCCACGGTCGGCACGTTCGTGGAGCTCCACGTCGAGCAGGGGCAGGCGCTCGTCCACGAGGGGCGGCCGGTGGGCGTGGCCGCGGCGATCTGGCCGCACGGACGCTGGCGCTTCGACTTCCACGGCCGGGCCGACCACGCGGGCACCACCCGGCTGGCCGACCGGGACGACCCGATGCTGCCGTTCGCCCGCATGGTGCTGGCCGCCCGCGCGGCCGCGGCACGCCGCGACGTGGTGGCCACGGTCGGCAAGGTACGCGTCTCGCCGGGCAACGCGAATGCCATCCCCGGCCTGGTCTCGGCCTGGCTCGACGCCCGCGGGGCGGACGAGGCCGCCGTGCGCGCCCTCGTCGCCGAGCTGACCGAGGAGGCGGGGGCCACGGTGCGGGAGGAGTCGTGGACGCCGGTCGTCGACTTCGACGTGCCGCTCAGGGAACGCCTGGCCGGGGTCGCGGGAGGCGACACGCCCGCGCCCGTCCTGCCCACGGGGGCAGGTCATGACGCGGGGATCCTGGCCTCGGCGGGCGTCCCGAGCGCGATGTTGTTCGTCAGGAACCCCACCGGCGTGTCCCATTCCCCCGACGAGCACGCCGAGCGGGCAGACTGCGAGGCGGGAGTCGTCGCACTCGCGGACGTGCTGGAGGACCTGTGCCGCTGACCTACTGGTGCGAACAGGCCTGGCTCCCCGGCGGAGTCGCGGAGAGCGTGCTCATCGGGGTCGAGGGCGAACGGATCGCGAGCGTCGGCCAGGGCCCGCCGGGCACGGCCGAACGCCTGCCGGGGATCACCGTTCCCGGCCTGGCCAACGCCCACTCCCACGCCTTCCACCGCGCGTTGCGCGGCACCGCCCAGGAGGGCAAGGGCGACTTCTGGACCTGGCGCGAGCGGATGTACGAGGTGGCGGGGGCGCTGGAGCCCGACTCCTACCTCCAGCTGGCCAGGGCCGTCTACGCCGAGATGGCGCTGGCCGGGGTGACCTGCGTGGGCGAGTTCCACTACCTGCACCACGGGCCGGACGGCCGCCCGTACGGCGACGCCAACGAGATGGGCCACGCGCTGGTCCGAGCGGCCCGCGAGGCGGGCCTGCGCATCGCGCTGCTCGACACCTGCTACCTGACCGGCGGCATCGGCGCCCCGCTCACCGGCGCGCAGTTGCGCTTCACCGACGGCGACGCCGAGCGCTGGGCGGTCAGGGCCGACGACCTGGCGGCGGCCTACGAGGGGCAGCCCGACGTGGAGATCGGCGCGGCCATCCACTCCGTGCGCGCGGTGCCGCCGGAGCAGATGCCGGTCGTGGCCGAGTTCTCCCACCGGCACGCGGGCCCCCTGCACATGCACGTGTCCGAGCAGCCGGCCGAGAACGCCGCCTGCGTGGAGATGTACGCGGCCACGCCGGTCCAGGTGCTGCACGAGCGGGGCGCCCTGGGGCCGCGTTCGACCGCCGTGCACGCCACCCACCTGACCGACGTGGACATCGAGCTGATCGCCCAGTCCGGCACGCACATCTGCATGTGCCCCACCACCGAACGCGACCTCGCCGACGGCATCGGCCCGGCCAGGGCGGCCGCCGACCGGGGCGCGCAGATCACGCTCGGCTCCGACAGCCACGCCGTGATCGACCTGTTCGAGGAGGCGCGCGGGGTCGAGCTCGACGAGCGGCTGCGCAGCGGCAGGCGCGGCAACTGGAGCGCCGCCGACCTGCTCGCCGCCGCGACCGTCGCCGGCCACGCCTCCCTCGGCTTCCCCGACGCGGGGCTGCTGGTGCCCGGCGCGTGGGCCGACCTGGTGTCGGTACGGCGAGCGCGGTGCGGTAGGCGCCGAGCAGGTCCCCCGCGTCCGCAC
>NZ_JBSFTC010000009.1:0-98905 GCF_053590415.1 Nonomuraea sp. NPDC003201 | reverse complement strand
GGCGAGGTGGACAGCTCGGTGCCGGGCATCCTGGCGAGCAGCCGCCGGAGCTTGGACACGCCGCGGCGGGCGAGCGCCCGCTCATAGGCGTAGAGTCCGGAATCGCGCCGGACGACGCTTGGCCGAGGGCGGAACGCAACTGTCATGACAGAGGCAGCGTACGCCCCAAACGCCGCGAACCGCGACCGAAAGCGACCGCTATTTGACCTTGTCGAAAGTGTCAGGACGGGAGAAGAGATACCCCCGGGACAGCGGCCAGTAGCGCACCACGGCCTTGCCGATCACGTCGTTCTCCGAGATGAACCCGCCTCCGGCCTCGTCCATGTGGGCCCGCGAGTCGGCCGAGGCGCTGCGGTGGTCGCCCATCAGCCAGAGCTTTCCGGGCGGCACGGTGACGTTGAACTTATCGCCGGAAGCGTAATCGCCGGGGTAGAGGTAGGAAGTCTCCTCCAGCGGCGTGCCGTTGACCGTGATGCGCTTCTTGGAGTCGCAGCACACCACCTTGTCGCCGCCGACGCCGATGACCCGCTTGATGGTGTCCTCGCCGGTGTTCCAGCCCTTGAAGACCACGATGTCGCCGCGCTCGGGCTTGCCCGCCAGCTTGTTGACGAAGACCCGGTCGTTGACCAGCAGAGTGTTCTCCATCGAGACGGACGGGATGTAGAACGAGCCGACCACGAACGCCTGCAGCAGCAGCGCGATGCCCACGCCCAGGACCAGCAGCAGCACCGTCTCGCGGAAGCCGCCCTTCTTCTTCTCTTTCCCCACGCCCTCCGCCTTCTTGGTGACGGCCATCAGCGCCTCTTCCCCTTCCAGCGGCGACGAACCAGGACCAAGGGTACGGCGAGCCCGAACCCGGCGACCAGCGGTACGGAGCCACCGAGCGCCTGAAGCGCCGGTTGCGAGAACGTGTCCGGAATGTCGATCGAGGTCGCCCGGTTGAACGGCCAGACGATCACGAAGGCCCGCCCGATGACCTGGCTCACGGGAATGGAGCCACCGCCCGCGTCACCGGTGTGGGATCGGGAGTCGAGCGAGACCGACCGGTGGTCGCCCATCACCCACAGCCGCCCCTCGGGCACCGTGATGTTGAAGAACTTGTCGGACGGCACGTTGCCCGGATAGAGATAGCTCTCCTCGTCGATGGGCGTGCCGTTGACCGTGATGCGATTCTTGGAGTCGCAGCACTTCACGTGGTCGCCACCGACGCCGATGACCCGCTTGATGTAGTCCTTCTCGCCGGGCACGATGCCGAACGCCGTGCCGACCCAGCGGAAGAAGGCCGCGACCGGGTTGGACGGCTCCTCCATCTGGAACTCACCGTCCCAGGAGTCGACTCCCGAGAAGACCACCACGTCTCCGCGCTCGATGTCGCGCGTGTGGTAGACGAGCTTGTTGACCAGAACCCTGTCGTTTTTCAACAGGGTGTTCTCCATCGACTCCGACGGAATGTAGAAGGCCTGGACCACAAACGTCTTGATGATCAGGGCCAGCACCAAGGCCACGACGACAAGAACGGGCAGCTCTTTCCAGAACGACCCCTTCTTCTCCTTTTTCTCGCCTTTTGCTGGCTTCTGAGTCTCTTCGGCGACCACGTCCACCTCGTCCTCGACAGGGCGGCGCGCCGCGCCGTGCTCCTGGCTCTCGCTAGTCATCGCTGACGAGCCTAGATGATGCTTCGGCTCGACAAGCCTCGACCGACGTTACACCCATGCACGAGTCGCTCCACATAAAGGAAACGGCCCTGTAAAGCCGAATGGCCCGCGCGAGTGCGCGGGCCACGAAAAGACCGGGCTACTTGGCGGCCGTCGTCTCGCGCTTCTCGCGGATACGGGCGGCCTTGCCGCGCAGGTCGCGCATGTAGTAAAGCTTGGCCCGGCGCACGTCGCCGCGGGTCACGAGCACGATCTTCTCGATGACCGGGCTGTGCACGGGGAAGGTGCGCTCGACGCCGACGCCGTAGCTGACCTTGCGGACCGTGAAGGTCTCACGGGCGCCGCTGCCCTGCCTGCGCAGCACGAAGCCCTTGAAGACCTGGATACGGGAGCGGTTTCCTTCGACGACTCGAACGTGAACCTCGAGCGTGTCACCGGGGCGGAAGCTCGGCACGTCGCTGCGCAGCGTCGCCTTCTCGAGCTCCTGGATCTTCGTGTGCATGAGAGCTGTCCTCAAGTCCTCGCGAGCACGCGGAGGTCCACCCGGCCGTGGCTCGCGGCGGACACGCCTGCTGATGTGATGAACCCGGGATCGTTTCCCGGGCATGACAGACCAACCAAATGACGGTTGGCAGCGATTCAGTTTGCCATATCTTCGCGCTCGACGCGAAACGACAGCTCCTCGAGGAGCTTCCTGTCGTGCTTGTCGAGCGTGTCGGGGTCGAGCGCCGCCGCCAGCTCCGGCCTGTTCCGTACGGTACGGCGCAGCGCCTGGTCACGCCGCCATCTGGCGACTTTTCCGTGATGCCCGGACAGCAGCACCTCAGGCACTTCATGCCCCCGCCAGACGGGCGGCTTGGTGTAGACGGGGCCCTCGACCAGATTCTGCATGGAACCGGGCGCGAAGGAGTCGTCCACGGCCGACTGGGCGTTGCCCAGCACACCGGGCAGCAGCCGCCCGATGGCCTCGACCATGACCAGCACCGCCACCTCGCCCCCGGCCAGCACGTAGTCGCCGATGCCGACCTCGTCGACCCGCAGCCGGGAGCCGTACTCCTCCATGACCCGCGAGTCGATGCCCTCGTACCGCCCGCACGCGAACAGCAGCCACGGCTCCCCCGCCAGCTCCTGCGCCAGCTCCTGGGTGAACGGCCGCCCGCTCGGCGTCGGAACGATCAGCCTCGGCGCGCCGTCCCCGGCCACGTCGTCGATGGCCTCGCCCCACACCTCGGGCTTCATGACCATGCCCGGCCCCCCGCCGTAGGGGGTGTCGTCCACGGTCTTGTGCACGTCGTGGGTCCAGTCACGGAGCTGGTGTACGCGTACGTCGAGCGTGCCGCGCTCGCGAGCCTTGCCGATCAGCGAGACGTCGAGCGGCGCGAAGTATTCGGGGAAGATCGAGATGATGTCGAGCCGCATCACAGCAGGCCCTCTGGCGGGTCGACGACCAGCCGACCACCCTCCAGGTCGACCTCGGGCACGAGTTCCTTGACGAACGGGATGAGCGCCTCGTCCGCCCCGATCCTGCGTACCACCAGGAGGTCCTGGCCGTGGTGGAGAACGTCGGTGATCTCGCCCACGGGCTCCCCCGCGGCGGTCTCCACCGTCAGGCCGATGAGCTGATGATCGTGGAACTCGTCGGGGTCGTCGGACGGCTCCACCTCGGCCGAGTCGATGACCAGCATGGTGCCCCGCAGCTCCTCCGCCGCATCGCGGTCGGTGATCCCCTCGAGGGTCAGCAGCAGGAAGCCCTTGTGCCAGCGGCGGCCCGCGACGACGAGCGGCCCCCTGGCGGCGGGGTCCGTGGCGATGGACGTGCCCACGGCGAAACGCAGCTCGGGATCGTCGGTGCGTACCTCCACGGACACTTCACCGCGCACCCCGTGCGGACGGCCGATCCGGCCGACGACCAGCTGCAACATGAACTCCTAACGCAAGCGCCCCCATCGGCCGGCAAAGCCGATGAGGGCGCGGAAACCTGACGCTAACGGACTGTTTCGTGCAGGTCGAGCAGGTCGACCCGTACGTACTTCCCGTCGGCCAGGGCGTTCACAACGGTGCGCAACGCCTTGGCGGTGCGCCCGCCGCGTCCGATGACCTTACCCAGGTCCTCGGGGTGCACCCGGACCTCCAGGACGCGCCCGCTGCGAATGCGGCGTGCGCGGACCCGGACATCGTCTGGATGTTCGACGATGCCCTTGACGAGGTGCTCGAGAGCCTCCTCGAGCACGTCAGGCCTCGCCCTCGGCCTGGGTCTCGGCGGGGGCCTCAGCCTCTTCCTTCTTCTTGGCCTTCTTCGGCGTGGTGGCGGCCGTGCCGGTGTCGCCACCGGACAGCGCCTCCTTGGCCGCGGCCTCGTAGAGGGCGTGACGGTCAGGCGCGGGCTCGGCGACCTTCAGCGGCGCAGGGGCGGGCTCGCCCTTGAACTTCTGCCAGTCGCCGGTGAGCTTGAGCAGCTTGAGGACGGGCTCGGTCGGCTGCGCGCCGACCCCCAGCCAGTAGGCCGCACGCTCGGCGTTGACCTCGATGCGCGAAGGGTCGTCCTTCGGGTGGTACAGGCCGATCTCCTCGATCGCCCGGCCGTCACGCTTGGTGCGGCTGTCGGCGACGACGATGCGGTATTGAGCGTTGCGGATCATGCCGAGCCGCTTGAGCTTGATCTTGACTGCCACGGGTGTGGTCTCTCCTGCATTCGAGCGTGGGTGAACGGCATCTCGCCGAGTGGGGCACGACGGGATGACGCTCCAGGGACAGGCGCGTCCGGCGGGAGGTGAGAGGGCACCCGCATGGCCACGATGTTCCAACATGCCATTGTGCCAGATCCACGGCACTGCCATCGACGTTCCGTCACGGCGCGTCGCCTCCATCCGCGCCCGAACGGCGCCCGAAGGCTCGGCACTGCGTGCGACCTGGTCGCCTGTACGGCGAGTGACCCGCTCATGCTATCCCGCCGGCGCATGATCTCCGGCCGCGCGAGCGGGGAGCGACCGGTTCCGGGCGGGGCGTGCGGCAGGTCCAGGCGAGCGGCCGTACGAGGGGGCGGACGCAGGTACTCAGAGCGACGGGACTGCCGGGAGTCCACCAGCGGGAAGGGGGGCCGGCGCGGCGCATCTCCCGGGGGCGCCGCCGCCGGCCGCCCAGGCACGCCACTGCCGGAGAGCCAGGGCAAGGACCGCGGACGGCCCAGGCGCCAAGGTGCACTGGCGCCCACGCCACGGAAACCCGAGGTCGCCGGGTACCTGGGCACGCCACCGCCGGACGCCCGTGGCGCGTCGCCGCCGGGAGCCGGAGCGAGACCGGCCGGAACTCCGGAAGCACCGCCGCCAGAAACCGAAAACATCGGCGTCGCAAGCTCGGGGCGCGCTGCCCCCGCAAACCGGAGGGCCGACGCCGGGAGCCCGCGGCGCGCCACCCCCAGAAAAACCGGAGCGTCGACGCGGAGGCCCGATGCACGCCACCCCCGGAAACCGGAGTGCAGGTCGGCCCGGGGTTGGCCGCCGGGAGGCAGGGTCCCGGCGGTGGTTACTTCTGGCCGGGCAGGCGGAACTTGGAGGGGTCGAAGCCGGGCGGCAGCTCCACGCCCGGAGGCAGCTTGCCCCCGAGGTTGCCCAGCAGGCCACCGCCCTTGGGCTCCGCCTCCGGAGCCTCGGCGGAAGAGGCCTTGCCGAGGGCCGCCTTGCGCGGGTCGCCGCTGACGCGCCGCCCCTTGGCCTTCTTCTGCGCCTTGCCCGCCTTGCCACGACCGCCCGGCATGCCGGGAATGCCCATGCCGCCCGCCATCCGCTTCATCATCTTCTGCGCCTCGAAGAAGCGGGTGACGAGGTTGCTGACGGCGGTGACCGTGACGCCGGAGCCGGCCGCGATACGGGCCCGGCGCGAGCCGTTGATGATCTTGGGGTCCTGGCGCTCCCCGGGCGTCATCGAGCGGATGATGGCGGCGATGCGGTCGAGGTCGCGGTCGTCGATGGAGTTGAGCTGGTCGCGCATCTGCCCCATGCCGGGCATCATGCCCAGCAGGTTTTTGATGGGCCCCATCTTCTGGACCATCATCATCTGCTCGAGGAAGTCCTCGAGCGTGAAGTTCTCGCCCGACGTGAGCTTGCCCGCCATCTTGGCGGCCTGCTCCTCGTCGAACGTCTTCTGGGCCTGCTCGATCAGGGTGAGGATGTCACCCATGTCGAGGATGCGGGAGGCCATCCGGTCGGGGTGGAAGGCGTCGAAGTCTTCGAGCTTCTCACCCGTGGAGGCGAACATGATCGGCCGGCCCGTGATGTGCCGCACCGACAGGGCGGCGCCACCGCGGGCGTCGCCGTCGAGCTTGGTCAGCACGACCCCGTCGAAGCCGACGCCCTCCATGAACGCCTGCGCCGTCGTGACGGCGTCCTGGCCGATCATGGCGTCGACCACGAACAGGACCTCGTCGGGCGAGACCGCGTCGCGGATGTCGGCGGCCTGCTTCATCATCTCCTGGTCGATGCCCAGGCGGCCGGCGGTGTCGATGATGACGATGTCGTGCAGCAGGCGCTTGGCCTCGTCGATCGACGTGCGGGCGACCTCGATCGGGTCGCCGGCGCCGTTGCCCGGCTCGGGGGCGTAGACCGCGACCCCGGCGCGCTCGCCCACGACCTGGAGCTGCTGGACGGCGTTGGGGCGCTGCAGGTCGGCGGCGACGAGCAGGGGCGTGTGGCCCTGCTCGCGCAGCCACCTGGCCAGCTTGCCGGCCAGGGTGGTCTTACCGGCGCCCTGCAGACCCGCCAGCATGATGACGGTCGGCGGCGTCTTGGCGAGGCGGAGCCTGCGCGTCTCGCCGCCGAGGATCCCGATCAGCTCGTCGTTGACGATCTTGACGACCTGCTGCGCCGGGTTGAGCGCCTGGGAGACCTCGGCCCCGCGGGCGCGCTCCTTGACCTGGGCGACGAACGCCTTGACCACCGGGAGCGCGACATCGGCCTCCAGCAGGGCGATGCGGATCTCGCGGGTGGTGGCGTCGATGTCGGCATCGGACAGCCGGCCTTTGGACCGGAGGGAGGAGAAGACCGATGTCAACCGGTCGGATAGCGTCTCGAACACGTGGTTGGCCAGTCCTCGAAGCGAATGAACGTCTAAGACTCCAGCCTATCCGCTCCGCTAGCCGCTCCAGCCTGGCACGGCCATGCGGACCGAGAGCGCGTGCTCGACCAGGTTGATCAGCGCGGTCTTGACCGAGTCCTTGGACCTGGCGTCGAGGCGCACCATCGGGATGTGCGGCGCCAGGGTCAGGGCGTCACGCACTTCGGTGTCGCTGTGGGCGTACTGGCCGTCCCAGCCGTTCACCCCCACGATGAACGGCAGCTGCGCCTCCTCGAAGTAGTCGATCGCGGGGAAGCTGTCCGCCAGGCGGCGCGTGTCCACGAGCACGACCGCGCCGATGGCGCCGCGGACGAGGTCGTCCCACATGAACCAGAACCGGTGCTGTCCGGGCGTGCCGAACAGGTACAGGATCAGGTCGCGATCGAGCGAGACGCGACCGAAGTCCATGGCGACGGTGGTGGTCGACTTGAGCGGCGTCATGCCCAGATCGTCGATGCCCTTGGAGGCGTCGGTCATGACGGCCTCCGTGGTCAACGGCATGATCTCCGACACCGCGCCGACGAAGGTCGTCTTGCCCACCCCGAACCCACCGGCGACCACGATCTTCGTCGAGGTCAAACCGGGGCTAGAGCCTGCGAAGTCCACTGAGCACCCTTTCCAGCAGGTTGACGTCCGGCCTACCCGCTTCCAGCTGCGGCTGATGCACCCGAACCAAACCCTCTGCCGCCATGTCCGCGATCAGAACACGCACCACACCGAGCGGGATCCGCAGCAGCGCCGAGACCTCAGCCACCGACCTGACCTGCAGGCACAGCTGGCTGATCGCCTTGTATTCGGGGGTGATGTGCGAGAACTCCCGGTGCTCGGCGGTCGCCGAGGACACCAGGGCCTCCATGGCCAGCTTGACCTTGGGCGCGGTACGCCCGCCGGTCACGGCATAGGGCCGTACCGGCGAGGCGGGGTCGTTGCTGGGCGGCGGCTGAGGGGGAGGCTGCCAACTCCCACTGTTCTGGGAATCCCACGCACCACTGTTATGGGAGTCCCAGCCGCCGCTGTTCCATCTGGGGTCTGTCACCTACATCACCTGGTCTGGCTGGCGCGCAACTCTGCGCGCACAGCCGGGGTAAGCACCTGGCCGGCGCGATCAACCATCAGCGTCATCTGATACGCCACCAGACCCATGTCACAGTCCGGAGCCGCCAGCACCGCCAGGCACGAGCCGTCGCTGATCGACATGATCAGCATCAGCCCACGCTGCATCTCCACGATCGTCTGGTTGACCGGCCCGCCCTCGAAGACCCTGGCCGCGCCCTGCGTCAGGCTCACCAGGCCCGACGCGATGGCGGCCAGCTGGTCAGCCCGGTCGGCCGGGAATCCCGCGGAGGCCGCGAGCGGCAGCCCGTCTGAGGAGACGACCACCGCGTGCGCGACGCCAGGAACGGTGCTGACGAAATCGGTGATTAACCAGTCCACCCCACGTGCCGACTGGCTCAAGTCATTCATGCGCGCTCATCCCTGCTTTCAACACTTCTCGGACCGGAGGGGTACGTCCTGCCCTCGCTGATGTCGTCACGTGCCGCCCTGAACCCCTGCTGGAAGCTCGAAAGGCGGCTGCGCACCCGGTCCGGCGAGACCGCCGGCATGGGGGCGACGCCCTTGGGCGCCGAGACGGTGTCGGCCGAGCCGGGCACCAGGTTGGCCTTGGGCACCCGCTTGGGCAGCCCCGCCGCGGTCGCACCGTCGCGTACCGGCTCGACGACCGCCTCCGCGGCGCTCCAGCCCGCGTCGGCCTTGGCGGAACCCCAGGTGGCGGCGCCCTCGTTGCCGTGCTCGAACCAGGCCGACTCGACCGAGGCGAAGATCGGCAGGTATTCGTCGCCCGAAGAGGCGGGCTTCACGGCCGGGATGGGACCGGTCGCCGCCGACTCCGTTTCGGGGAAGTCGTACCTCGGCTGCCCCATGTCCATCTGGTCGCCGCCGAAAGGCCGTCTCGGCAGGGAGTTGCCGTTGTCCTGGCCCCATTCGCCCGGCCGGCTGTTGGAGTTGCGCGCCGGCACCCAGACGTCAGAGGTGTCGTAGCCGCCGCTGCTGCTGCGCGGGTCGGACGGCCAGCCCACGTCCACGCTCGGCTGGGCCGAGAAGGACGGCTGTGAGGGGAACGACGGGTGCCCCGGCCCGGGCTGGTAGCCACCCGGACCCCACTGGGGGGTGGGCGGCGGCGGCACGGGCGGCATGGAGGGCTGCTGCATCGGAGGCATGGGAGGCATGGCCGAACGGGCGCCGAAGCTCTCGTCGAACGAGTCCAGCGTCCCCATGCCGGTGCCGCCGGGGGTCGCGTAGGCGGGAGCCTGCGAGCCGAGCAGCGCTTCCGGCATCAGGACCATGGCGGTCAGACCGCCGGTGCCGTGGGGGCGCAGCTGCACCCGGATGCCGTGGCGGTGGGCCAGACGCGCGACCACGAACAGGCCCATGCGGCGCGACACGGACACGTCCACGGTGGGGGCGTCCATGAGGCGGTCGTTGGCGATGGTGAGCTCGTCCGGGGTCATGCCGATACCGGAGTCGCTGATCGACAGCATGACGCCGCCGCCGTCGATCCGGCTGCCGGAGACGGTCACCCTGGTCTCGCGCGGCGAGAACGACAGGGCGTTCTCGATCAACTCGGCCAGCAGGTGGATGACGTCGTTGACGGCCTGGCCGGCCACGGCGACACCGTCGGGCACCTGGAGGACGACCCGCTCGTAGTTCTCCACCTCGGACAGCGAGGCGCGGGCGACGTCGACCAGCTTGACGGGCTTGCTCCAGCGGCGGGGCGGTTCCTGGCCCGCGAGGACCAGGAGGTTCTCGCTGTTACGCCGCATACGGGTGGCCAGGTGGTCCAGCTTGAACAGGTTGCCGAGTCGCTGCTCGTCCTGTTCGCCCTGCTCCAGCCCGTCGATGAGG
This sequence comes from Nonomuraea sp. NPDC003201, assembly GCF_053590415.1. Taxonomy (NCBI): domain Bacteria; kingdom Bacillati; phylum Actinomycetota; class Actinomycetes; order Streptosporangiales; family Streptosporangiaceae; genus Nonomuraea; species Nonomuraea sp. NPDC003201. The sequence continues at coordinate 89,237 of NZ_JBSFTC010000009.1, read as the reverse complement.
GTGATCTGGCGTTCCACCAGCGTCTGGCTTCGGCGGGACAGGTTCACGAACATCGCGTTGACGTTGCTTCGCAGGCGGGCCTCCTCGCCCGCCAGCCGGACCGCCTCACGGTGGATCTCGTCGAACGCCCGCGCGACTTCACCGATCTCGTCCTGAGAGGCGACGCCGATGGGCTGGACGTCGACGCTCTCGACCGACTCGGACTCACGGAGCTGGCGCACGGTGTCAGGCAGGCGGCGACCGGCGATGAACAGCGCCTCCCTGCGCAGCCTGCGCAGGGGGCCGCTCAGCGAGCGCGCCATGAAGACGGTGACCAGCAGCACGAGGATGAGCAGGATCAGGATGCCGACCCCGACGATGACGGCGCCCTGCTGCTCGGACCCTTCCAGGGTGCGGCTGCGGAGCACGATCGAGTCGGCCACGCGCTGCTCGACCTTGCGCATCCCGTCGACGGTCTCACTGATGGCGGCGAACCAGTCCTTGCCGTCACGGGTGAGCCCGAGCTTCGGGTCCGACACGTTCCGTGGTTGCCCCAGGCTCTGCAGGAACAGGGCTCGGGCGGCCAGGATCTCCGCGCGGTCGTTGGCCTTGCCGCTGACGGTGTCGTCGTACGCCTGGCGCAGCTCAAGGGGGACCTGCGCCCGGAAGGTGGCCAGCTCGCTGTTTTTCTGGGCGCGCGCGGCGATGAAGGAGTCAAGCTCCACCCGACCGAATTCCCGGGTGGCCAGGGCCGCCACGAGCAGCGCGCGCTGCGTGGAGACGTACTGCTTGGCCCGGGAGAGGGCGGCGAAGCCGGAGACGCTCGCCGAGAGCTCCTTGTCGACCGCACCTTGGTCGATGGTGTCGTTCAGGGAGAGGAGGTCTGTGATGAATCGGTCGTAGAGCTCGATGACGGAGTTCACGTCGAGCTGGGAGTCCATCGCGTTCTTACGCGCGGTGTCGAGCTCGTTGAGACGGTTCTTGATGCGCAGGGCCTCGGGCGCCTGAGGGCTGTCGGAGGTCGCCAGGGCGTCGACGCTGCCCTTGACCTCGGCGACGAGCTTGTTGACCGGCTCGTACTGATCGGTCACTTCGGTTCGGCCGGCCTTGCGCCCGAGGGCGACGAAGCGCGCGGTGTAGTCACGCTCCACCTCGACCTCGTGCGCGAGCGCGGTCAACCGGCTCGCCAGCACGGCGACCTCGTTGACCTGCGCGTAGTCGCTGGCGCTCGCGATCGAGGTGGTGACACGCAGGCCACCGAGCACGAGTGCGGCGAGGGTCGGGATGACGACCAGGACCAGCAGCTTGGAGCGCACACGCCAGTTACGCAGGGAGAAACGTGATCCCGTCCGGGCCTTCCCGGCTTCGCCCGCAACGCCAGGGGCGACCGGCTGCGGTCCACCAGACGCATGTCGGGGGGCTTCCTCTATTAAGCCCGGATCCCCGCCCACAGAGGGGACAACACTCTTCACTTGCCTCCGCAACCTCTCCTCTGACGGTCTGGTGCACGAAGATCACGTTATGCAGGTGTTTGCGGTGTGACGCCGACGCACCCTTGGGGCGAGAGCTTATTGGAGCACATCAACACGAGATCGGCCAATAGCGCAAAGATCACGGTCGACACACAGCTGCACATTTTACGCAAATCACAACACCTGCCACAGGCCCTAGAAGTCAAGTCAGGTCGGATATATTAATCGGACAAAAGGGATATATCGCCACATATGGTGATATATCTTGTTAATTTTAGGAGTTCCCGGTGCATCGGGAACTACGGCCTGCGCTAGGGTTCGACCGTCGCTGACACCCTCAGTTACCAACACCCCCACCCCCATGGGTTCATAAGGAGACGCGTAATGCGGTTCGGTGCATTAGGGCGTAGTGCCCTGATTGGGCTTGTGAGCACCCTCGTCATCACCGGCTGTTCAAGTTCCGGCGACAAACCAGAAAGCGCGAGTTCCGCCGCTGGCGGCATGAAAACCGACCTGTTGGTCGGACAGTATCCGGGTGCGGACTCTGCGCCACTGTTCATCGCCATGGAGCGCGGCTTCTTCAAGGAAGAGGGCCTCAACGTCAAGCAGGAGCCCATCCAGGCTCCCCAGGCGGTGCTCCCCAAGCTCGCCAACGGCCAGATGGACGTGGTGCTGGGCAGCTACGCCACCATCCTGACCATCCAGCAGGCCGGCACTGAGAAGTTCAAGTACATCGCGGACTCCTACCAGGGCGCGCCCGGGGCCTTCGGCATCATGGTCAAGAAGGACTCCCCGATCAAGCAGGTCGCCGACCTGAAGGGCAAGAAGATCGGCGTCAACATCGTCGGTGGTCTGGGCACGCTCACGATGAGCCCGCACTTCAAGATCGCCGGTCTCGACCCCACCCCCGGCAAGGACATCACCTACGTCGTGATCCCGACGACGGAGTGGATCTCCTCGCTGGACAAGGGCAGCGTCGACGCCGTGTGGATGACGGACCCGTACGTCAGCCAGGCGAAGAAGGAGATCGGCGCCACCATGCTGCTGGACACCATGTCCGGCCCGACCGACGGTCTGCCCATCACCGGCTGGGCCGCCACGGAGAAGTGGACGCAGAACAACCCCAAGACCCTGGCCGCCTTCCAGCGGGCCATGGCCAAGGCGCAGCAGATCGCCGCCACCGACCGGAGCGCGGTCACCAAGGTCCTGCCGACCTTCACCAAGATCCCGGCTGAGACCGCCGCCACGATCAACCTCGGCGCCTACCCGACCTCGCTGAACTCCCAGCGCATCCAGCGGGTGGCCGACCTGATGTTCGACTCCGGCCTGCTCAAGCAGAAGATGGACGTCAACTCGATGATCTACGCAGCACCTCAGGGATGATGACCACGATCAACCCGGCGCGGCGCGGGCAGACCCCGCTCGCCCGCGCCAAGCTGGCCAAATACACCCGCCACGCCATCGGCGTGGCGGGTTTTCTGCTTGCCTGGCAGCTTCTCGGCATGACGGGCCTGTTCAAGTGGATGCCTCCGGCCGCGGAAACCCTGGCCAGGACGTTCTCCCTGGCCGTGGACCCGGAGTTCCTCGGGGACATCGGGGGCACGCTCACGGCCGCGGTCATCGGGCTGCCGCTGGCCGTCCTGATCGCCGTCCCGATCGGGTTGCTGCTGGGAACGGTCCCGGTGGTCGAGGAGATGACCCGGGTGTTCGTGGAATTCCTGCGGCCCATCCCCTCGGTGGCGCTGATCCCGCTGGCGCTGTTCTTCTTCCAGCCGGAGATCAACGCCAAGGTGGCGCTCATCGTGTTCGCCGCCTCCTGGCCGATCCTGATCAACACCCTGTACGGCGTGCGTGACGTGGACCCGCTGGGCAAGGAGACGCTGCGCTCGTTCGGGTTCGGCCCCGGCGCGGTGATCTGGCGGGTCGCCCTGCCGAGCGCGGCGCCCTTCATCGCGACGGGCGTCCGGCTGGCCGCCTCCATCACGCTCATCCTGGCCATCAGCGTGGAGTACATCGTGGGCGGTTCGGTCGGCGTCGGAGGCTTCCTCATCGAGGCGAGCACCGGCATCGGCATGGACGCGCTGATCGATGTCGTCGCGGTCCTGATCTGGGCCGGCGTGATCGGGCTCGTCGTCAACATCCTGCTCGCGCGCGCCGAGCGCCGGCTGTTCAGGTGGCGGAACACATGATTCTCACCCTGGTCAAGCGCCTGTGGCTGGTCCCGGTCATGTTCTTCGGCTGGGAGCTGCTCGCGGGGGCGCTCGCCACTCCGTTTCTCCCCGGACCGACCCTGATCCTGTCTCGGATGTACGAGATGTGGCTCTCCGGGCCCTACGTCTTCACCGAAGAGGCGGTCCACAACTTCCTGCCCAGCCTGATCAGGGTGGTCGGTTCCTGGGCCATCGCCGTGGTCGTGGGTGTGGGCCTCGGCGTGGCGATCGGCAGGACCCCCTGGCTGGCCGACATCGTCGAACCGCTGATCGAGTTCGGCCGGGCCGTGCCGCCTCCCGTGATGCTGCCGATCTTCCTCGTGCTCTTCCAGATCGGCCCGCAGGTGCAGGTCGCGACCATCGTGTTCGGCATCGTCTGGCCGATCCTGCTCAACTCCATCGACGGCGCGCGCAACCTCGACACGCTGAAGGTCGAGACCGCGGCCGTCTTCGGTGTGCCCGCCCACCTGCGGTTCTTCCGGATCATCCTGCCCGCCGCGGCACCGAAGATCTTCGCGGGCCTGCGCCTGAGCGTCTCCCTGGCGCTGATCCTCATGGTCATCTCCGAGCTCAAGGCCAGCACCGAGGGATTCGGCTATCTCCTCAACATGGCCGTCAGCGCCGCCGACATGCCCGCCATCTGGGCCAACGTGGTGCTGCTCGGCGTGCTGGGCTTCGCATTCAACTCACTGTTCCTCACGGTGGAGCGGCGCGTGCTGTCCTGGCACCGCCACGCCTACCGCCTCGCATAGGAAAGACCACTGCTGTGACCGACCTGTTGTTGAAGAACGTGAAGGTTGTCACCCACGAACACGACGACCCCGTGGAGGCGGACATCGCCATCGCGGACGGCCGCATCGTACGGGTGGAGCCCGGCCAGTCCCCCACCGGCGAGGTGATCGACGGCGGCGGCAAGCTGGCCTTCCCCGGAGTCGTCGACGCCCACCAGCACTGGGGCATCTACAACCCGCTGCCCGAGGACACCGAGTCGGAGAGCCGGGCCAGCGCCCAGGGCGGCGTGACGACGGCGCTCACCTACATGCGGACCGGCCAGTACTACCTCAACAGGGGCGGCTCCTACGCCGAGTTCTTCCCGGAGGTGCTCAGGCAGGCCGAGGGCCGGGCCTACGTCGACTACGGCTTCCACCTGGCGCCCATGTCGAGCGGGCACATCGGCGAGCTGCCCGACCTGGTCGAGCGGTTCGGGGTGCCGTCGTTCAAGATCTTCATGTTCTACGGCGGGCACGGGCTGCACGGGCGCTCCGACGACCAGCGGGCGTTCCTCATGCTGCCGGAGGGCGAGCGCTACGACTACGCGCACTTCGAGTTCGTGATGCGCGGCGTGCAGGCGGCCAGGGAGCGGCTGCCCGAGCTGGCGGGCGAGATCTCGTTGTCGCTGCACTGCGAGACGGCCGAGATCATGACCGCGTACACGAAGCTCGTGGAGGAGGCCGGGGACCTGAGCGGCCTGGCCGCCTACAGCGCCTCGCGCCCGCCGCACTCCGAGGGGCTGGCCGTCTTCATCGCCTCCTACCTCGCCCACGAGACGGGCCTGGCCAACATCAACCTGCTGCACCTGTCCTCCGCCAAGGCCCTGGACGCCGCCGTCCGCATGGCGGCGACGTTCCCCCACATCGACTTCCGCCGCGAGGTCACGATCGGTCACCTGCTCGCCGACATCGACACGGCCAGCGGCATCGGGGCCAAGGTCAACCCGCCGATCAGGCCCCGCGAGGACGTCGAGGCGCTGTGGGGACACGTGCTCGACGGCACCGTGGACTGGGTGGTCAGCGACCACGCCTGCTGCCGCGAGGAGCTCAAGTTCGGCGAGCCGAGCGACAACGTCTTCGTGGCCAAGGCCGGGTTCGGCGGCGCCGAGTACCTGCTGCCCGGCCTGGTCACCGAAGGCCGCCGCAGGGGCCTGCCGTACGGCAGGATCGCCGCGCTGACCTCGTGGAACCCCGCCAAGCGGTACGGCCTGCGCACCAAGGGCACCATCGCCCCCGGTTTCGACGCCGACATCTGCCTGGTCGACCCCGGGCAGACCTGGACGGTTCGCGCGCAGGACTCGGAGTCGACGCAGGAGTACACGCCGTTCGAGGGGTTCGAGCTGACCGCCAAGGTCACCGACACGTTCGTACGCGGCAACCACGTGCTCGACGCCGGCAAGATCGTGGGCCGGCCGGTGGGCCGCTACGTGTCCCGGCCCGCCTGAAAGCGCGTGCGCCTGCAAAGACGATCATTCCTCGGGTACGCTCACGCAAAGTAACGTGTCTCGCTCTCCCAAATCCAAGTAGGAGACCCCCCATGGCACGCACTCTGCGCTGTCACGTACTCGCGCTCGGCTCCGTCGCCGTCCTCGCTCTCACCGGCTGCAGCGGGGGCGGCGCGTCCCCGGCCCCGACGGGACCCAACGGCCTGGAGAAGGCCACCATCAAGGTCGGGGCGCTGCCGATTCCCGACCCGGTCGCGCTCTACATTGCCCAGGCCAAGGGCTTCTTCAAGGAAGAGGGCCTGACGGTGGAGCCGGTCACGATCACCGGCGGCGCCGCCGCGCTGCCGCAGATCGAGAGCGGCGCCCTGGACATCACGCAGACCAACTACGTGTCCTCGATCCTGGCGGCCAGCCAGGGCAAGAAGATCAAGCTGGTGGCCGACATGTACCGGGCGGCCCCCAACACCTTCGAGATCATGGTCCCCAAGGACTCGCCGATCCAGCAGGTCGCGGACCTGAAGGGCAAGACGGTCCTGGTCAACAACCTCAGGAACATCGCCACGCTGGCGGTCACGACCCAGCTCAAGGCGGCCGGGCTCAGCGACACGGACGTCAAGTTCGCCGAGAAGCCGTTCCCCGAGATGGGCAACGCGATCACCGCGGGACAGGGCGACGCGGGCTGGATCACCGAGCCGTTCATCACGGCCAACAAGAACGCGCTCGGCTTCCGCACGATCGCCGACACCATGACGGGCCAGACCGCCGACCTGCCCATCGCGGGCTGGATGGCCACCGACGAATGGGTCCGGCAGAACCCGAAGACGCTGGCCGCCTTCCAGCGGGCGATCTCCAAGGCGCAGCAGCTCGCCTCCGGTGACCGCAAGGAGATCGAGGCGGCGCTGCCGACGTACACGAAGATCGACGCCAAGACCGCCGCGGCGATCACCCTGGGCACCTACCCGAGCATCCTGGAGGCGGCCCGGCTGCAGAAGGTGGCCGACCTCATGCTCGAGTACAAGTACATCACCGGCCCGATCGACGCGAAGTCGCTCATCGCGGCGAGCCCGGGCGGATGACGGGTGCCCGCCTGCTCCGCGGCGCCGTCGGCGCCGCGGGGTTCCTCCTGGCCGGAGAGCTGTTCATCCGCTTCGGCCTGAGCGAGAACCTCCTCTTTCCACCGCCTTCGACCGTCCTGTACGAAGCCGTGCGCCTCCCGGCCGACGCCACGTTCCTGGCCGGGGTGGGCGCCACCCTCGCGAACTGGGCACTCGGCCTGCTGACCGCCGTCGCGGTGGCCGTGCCCGCGGGCGTGCTGCTCGGCGCGCTGACGCCGGTGGAGCGGGCGATCAGGCCCGTGCTGGAGTTCATGCGCCCGATCCCCTCCGTGGCCATCATCCCGCTCGCGATCCTGCTGGTCCCGGTGGACGAGCTGATGAAGGTCTCCGTCATCGTGTACGCCTCCGTCTGGCCGATCCTCATCAACACCCTGTACGGCATGCGCGACGTGGACCCGCTGGCCAAGGAGTCCCTGCGCAGCTTCGGGTTCGGCCCGCCGGCTGTGCTCGCCAGGGTGAGCCTGCCCAGCGCGGCCCCGTTCGTGGCGACCGGCGTCAGGATCGCCGCCGGGATCGCGCTCGTCCTGGCCGTCAGCGCCGAACTTGTGGCCGGCGGCGTGAACGGGATCGGCGTCTACGTGACCGTGGCCGGCAACGGCAACCGGACCGACCTCATGATGGCGGCGACGTTCTGGGCCGGTCTCTTCGGCGTGATCGCGAACATGGTGCTGCTCGCCGCCGAGCGCCGCCTGTTCCGCTGGCACCACGCGCGGACCGGGGCGCTTTCGTGAAGGCGCTGGCCCGGCTCTGGGTGGTCCCCGTGGTGCTGGCCGTCTGGGAGATCGCCGGGCGCGCGATCGGGGACACCGATTTCCCGCCGCCCACGACGATCCTGGCTCGCATGCGCGAGCTGTGGTTCTCCGGCCCGCCCGCTCGTGGCTTCCTGACGAACGACGCGATCGCGAACATCCTGCCCAGCCTCGGCCGCATGTTCGGCGGCTGGCTGCTGGCCGCGCTGATCGGGATCGCGGCGGGCATGCTGCTCGGGCGTTCGCGCTCGGCGACCGACTACGTGGACCCGCTGATCGAGTTCGGCCGGGCCATCCCGCCTCCGCTGCTGCTGCCGCTGTTCCTCGTGTTGTTCAAGGCGGGCCTGACCACTCAGCTGGCCACTATCGTGTTCGGAGTGATCTGGCCGGTGCTGCTCAACACGATCGACGGTGTCAGGTCCGTCGATCGCACCTACACCGATACGGCCAGGGTCTTCAACCTGTCGAGGCCGCAGCGCCTGGGCCTGGTCGTCCTCCCCGCCGCCGCTCCCAAGATCTTCGCCGGGCTGCGGCTGAGCCTGTCGCTGGCGCTGATCCTCATGGTGATCTCCGAGCTCGTCGGTGGCACGGACGGCATCGGCTACCAGTTGCTGACGGCCATGCGCAGCTTCGACGGCGCCGGGGTGTGGGCGGCGATCGCCCTGCTGGGCGTCCTCGGCTACGTCGTTAACTCCCTGTTCGTGCTGGCCGAGCGCCGGGCGCTCGTCTGGCACAGGCAGGCCACCGGTAATTCGTGAACTCTCAGGACCGAGAAAGGCATTGGCGATGAAGCTGGCCAGGTTCGTAGTCGCGGGTATGACGATCGCGCTGACGCTCAGCGCGTGCGGCGGCGGAGGAGGGAGCCAGACGGGCACGAGCAGCACCTCGGCCGCAGGTGGGCTGGAGAAGACCCAGCTGCTGGTCGGCGTGGTGCCGGTCCCGTCGTCGGCGCCGCTGTTCATCGCGGAGAAGCGCGGCTTCTTCAAGGAGGAGGGCCTGACCGTCAAGACGGAGATCATCCAGGCGCCGCAGGCGGTCATGCCGAAGATCCTCAACGGCAGCATGGACGCGTTCCTCACGAGCTACGTGTCGCTGATGGCCATCAACGACTCGGGCGCCGCCAAGCTCAAGCTCTTCCAGCACAGCCAGGAGGCCGCCCCCAACATCGCCGGCGTCGTCGTCGCCAAGGGCTCCCCCGTCAAGACGCCGGCCGATCTCAAGGGCAAGACCATCGCGGTCAACGTGCTCAAGGCGCTCGGCCAGACGCTGACCAACGCCCACCTGCAGGAGGCCGGGCTCAAGCCCGAGGACGTCAAGTACGTCCAGGTGCCGTTCGCCGACCAGATCTCCGCCCTGGGCTCGGGCAAGGTGGACGCGGCCTGGCTGGTCGAGCCGTTCCTGACCGCGGCGAAGAAGAGCGGCGCCACGCAGATCATCGACACCACCGACGGCGTGACGGCCGGCGTGCCGATCGACGGGTGGGGCGTCACGGAGGACTGGCTGGCCAAGAACCCGAAGACGGCCGCCGCCTTCCACCGCGCCCTGGCCAAGGCCCAGCAGATCGCGGGCTCCGACAGGAAGGCGATCGACGAGGTGGTGCCGACGTACACGCAGATCCCGGCGGACGCGGCGGCGGCGATGACGCTCGGCAAGTTCTCGATGGAGGCCGACAAGGCCGGTGTCCAGAAGCTGGCCGACCTGCTGCACGGCTATGGCTACCTCAAGTCCAAGGTGGACGTGGCGCAGCTGTTCGCGCCTGTGAGCTGATGATCGAACACCGGATCGGGCGGGCGGTGCTCGGGGCCCTCGGGCTCGCCGCGTTCATCGCCCTCGCCGAACTGGCCGGGCGGCTCGGGCTGGCCCCGGCCGGATGGCCGTACGTGTCGTCCGTGCTGGCCACGGCGGCGGAGCTGCCGCTGGAGCCGCAGTTCAGGGCCGACGTGCTGGCCACGCTGGGCGCGTGCGCGAGCGGGCTGGTGATCGCGGTCGCGGTCGCCGTGCCCGCGGGGCTGCTGCTCGGCACGGTCCCGTTCGTGGAACGGTCGGTGCGGCCGCTGGTGGAGTTCCTGCGGCCGATCCCGTCGGTATCGCTGATCCCTATCGCCATGTTCCTGTGGACCGAGAGCCAGGACGCCAAGACGGCGCTGGTCGTCTACACCTGCACGTGGCCGGTGCTGATCAACACGCTGTACGGCCTGACCGACGTCGACCCGCTGGCCAAGGACACGCTGCGGAGCTTCGGCTTCGGGCCGGTCGCCGTGGCGCTGCGGGTGAGCCTGCCGAGCGCGGCGCCCTTCATCGCGACCGGCGTGCGGATCGCGGTGTCGGTCACCCTGATCGTGGCCGTCAGCGCGGAGCTGCTGGCGCCGGGCGGGGGCGGGATCGGCGCGTTCCTGTCGCTGGCGGGCAGCGCGAACCGGCTCGACCGCATGCTGGCGGCGCCGCTGTGGGCGGGGCTGATCGGGCTGGCCGCGAACCTGATGTTCACGGCCGCCGAACGGCGCGTGTTCCGCTGGCACCGGGAACGGACGGGGGACGCCTCGTGAATTCTCTGCGCAGGCTCATGTGGTACTGGCTGCTGCCCGTGGCCGTGCTCTGCTGGGAGCTGGCCACGCGGTCGGCGCAGGCCGCGTACTTCCCGCCGCCGTCGCGGATCGTGGCCAAGCTGCACGAGCTGTGGTTCTCGGGGCCGTGGACACGGGCGTTCCTGACCGACGAGGCCGTCGCCGACCTGCTGCCCAGCCTGGCCAGGCTGTTCGCGGGCTGGGCGGTGGCCTGCGTGGCCGGGATGGCGATCGGGGTCGCGCTCGGACGTTCGCGCTGGTTGTCGGCCCTGGTGGAGCCGCTGCTGCACTTCGGCCGCTCGGTGCCCCCCAGCACGCTGGTGCCGGTCTTCCTGGCGCTGTTCAAGATCGGCACCCCGATGCAGCTGGCCGCGATCGTGTACGGCGTCGTCTGGCCCGTACTGATCAACTCCATGGACGGCGCCCGCCACGTGGACCGGCAGTACATCGAGACCGGGGTCGTCTACCGGCTCGGCCCCTGGCAGCGGCTCACCCGGATCATCCTGCCCGGCGCCTCCCCCAAGATCTTCGCCGGGCTGCGGCTGAGCGTGTCGCTGGCCCTGATCATGATGATCATCTCGGAGCTGGTCGGCAGTACCGAGGGCATCGGGCACCGGATGCTGGAGGCGCAGAGCCAGTTCGACATCCCGGCCATGTGGGCGGGGATCGTGCTGCTCGGGCTGCTGGGCATCCTGCTCAACGCCGGGTTCCTGGGGTTCGAGCGCGTGGTGCTGTCATGGCACCGAGGGGCGAGAGGCTGAGTCAGCCCACGCGGCGCTCGTTGATCAGGGTGCGCTTCACGCACACGCCGTCCTTGATCCACTGCCAGACGCGGTTGCGGGACTTGCCGTCCTCGCTGAGCACGATCATCTCGTAGAGGCGCAGGTCCTCGTCCTCGGCCTTGTACTGCCAGCTGAGGTAGATGGTGCTGCCGTCCAGCTCCCAGAACTCGCCCTTGATCCGCTCGGTGTCGAACCCGCAGCGCCCGCCGCCCAGGTACGTGCCCGGGAACTCGTGCACCTCGGTGCGCCCGTCGTCCCAGATGTAGCGGTTGGTCTGGTGGTAGACGGTGTCGTCCAGGATCGCGCAGGTCATCTGGACGCGATGCCGGTCGATCGGGTTTCCCTCTCGGTCGAGGTGGAGGTACTCGCCCTCCCACTCGCCCTCGTGGCGGGCCAGCAGCGGCATGTCCGCGCGAAGTCCCATCCGCGGCTACTCCTTCGTCGTGTGCCACCAGGGGTCGGCGGCGTCGGAACGGTTGACCAGGAAGGCCCTGCGGCGTACGAACCGGCGGATGGAGGCGGCGCCCATCCGCGAGCCGCCGAGCCCCGACAGGCGGAAGGAGTGCTTCTCGCCCTCGTGCACGAGCGCGGTCAGCGAGGCGTCGTTGACGCTGATCGCGCCGGCCCTCAGCCGCGCCGCCACCGCCATGGCCTGCTCCTCCGTGGCGGCGAAGACCGCGGCCGACAGCCCGTAGACCGAGTCGTTGGCCATCGCGACCGCCTCGTCGGGCCCGTCCACGGCCATCACCGGCAGCACCGGGCCGAACGTCTCCTCCGTCATCACCAGCATGCCGTGGTCGACGCCGGACAGCACGGTCGGGCGGCACCAGTGACCGCCGCCGTGCCGCTCGATCCGGCCTCCCGTGTGCACGGTCGCGCCCTTGAAGACGGCGTCGGCCAGATGCGCGGCGATGACGTCCTCCTGGCCCGGGCCGATGATCGGCCCGATCGGGCCTCCCTCGCAGGTCAGGCCCACCTTGGCGGCCCGGTCCACCAGCAGCGCCAGGAACTCGTCGTGGACCTCGCGGGCCACGTAGACGCGCTCGATCGACTGGCACGACTGCCCGGCGTTGGCGGTGCCGCCCCACAGGACGGCCGACGCGGCCCGTCCCAGGTCGGCCCCGGCCAGCACGATCGCCGGGTCCTTGCCGCCCAGCTCCAGGAACGCGGGCACGAACGCGCGGGCGGCCGCCTCGGCGACCACCTGTCCTGTCTCCACGCTCCCGGTGAAGACCACGGCGTCCACCAGGTCCACCAGGGCCGCGCCGGTATCGCCGTCGCCCTCGACGACCTCCAGCGGCAGCCCGTCCGGGACCAGCCGCATCAGCGGCTCGATGAACCTGGGGGTCACCTCGCTCGGCTTGACCAGCACCGCGCATCCCGCGGCCAGCGCCGGCACGGCGTCGATGAGGCCCAGCAGCAGCGGGAAGTTCCACGGGCTGATCACCCCGACCAGCTCGTACGGAACCACGTCGCCGCCCACGAAGACGCCGGGCAGGGAGGCGGGGGTCTCGGCCGGGGGTGCGAGGAGGGCGGGCGCCTGGCGTACCCACCGATCGATGAGACCGGCGACGATCTGCCGCTCCAGGACCGACTCCCCCACCCTGCCGGTGTCGGCCACCAGCGCGGCGAGCAGCTCCTCGTCGGCGGCCAGCGCGGCGGCGAACCTGGAGAGGATCTCGCCGCGGTCGGCCTCCAGCCAGCTGCGCTGCCTTTCACGCAGACCGGCCGCCAGGGCGGCGAGCCGGTCGGGCGGGACAGGGGCGAGCAGCCGGTCGGCCTGCCCGGTGATCGGGTTCCTCACGTTCATGTGGTGCGGCCACGGGACATGATGCTCCTGCGATGCTCGGCGGGAGCCATTGTGATCAGGAGAGGGCCGCGGCTGTCAACGCGCCCACGCGGGCGAAAGCAGCACAAATGTGGAGCTAACCACCCCAGCCCGGTACGGCCATGCGGACCGAGAGCGCGTGTTCGACCAGGTTGATCAGCGCGACCTTGACCGAGTCCTTGGACCTGGCGTCGAGCCGCACCAACGGGATGTGCGGCGCCAGCGTCAGGGCGTCGCGTACCTCGGCGTCGCTGTGCGGATACTCACCGTCCCAGCCGTTGACGCCCACCACGAACGGCAGCTGGGCCTCCTCGAAGTAGTCGATCGCCGGAAAACTGTCGGAAAGCCGGCGCGTGTCCACGAGCACGACCGCGCCGATGGCGCCGCGTACCAGGTCGTCCCACATGAACCAGAACCGGTGCTGCCCGGGCGTCCCGAACAGGTAGAGGATCAGGTCACGGTCCAGGGAGACCCGGCCGAAGTCCATGGCGACGGTGGTGGTCGACTTCAGCGGCGTCATGCCCAGATCGTCGATCCCCACGGAGGCGTCGGTCATGACGGCCTCCGTGGTCAACGGCATGATCTCCGACACCGCGCCGACGAAGGTCGTCTTCCCCACCCCGAAACCTCCAGCCACCACGATCTTCGTCGAGGTGAGACCGGGGCTAGAGCCTGCGAAGTCCACTGAGCACCCTTTCGAGCAGATTGACGTCCGGCCTGCCCTCGTCCAGCTGTGGCTGATGCACACGGACGAGACCTTCGGCAGCCATGTCAGCGATCAGCACGCGCACCACGCCGAGGGGGATCCGCAGCAGGGCCGACACCTCTGCCACGGACCGCACCTGCCGGCACAGTTGACTGATCGCCTGGTACTCCGGCGTGATGTGCGAGAACTCCCGGTGCTCGGCGGTCGCCGAGGACACCAGGGCCTCCATCGCCAGTTTTACCCGCGGCGCCGTCCGTCCACCTGTCACGGCGTAAGGACGGACGGGCGACGCGGGGTCGGGATTCAGCTGCGGCTGGGACTGGGGCACAGGCGGGGGCGCCCAACCGCCGCTGTTCCATCTCGGGTCTGACACGTACATCACCTGGTCTGGCTGGCACGCAACTCTGCGCGCACAGCCGGGGTCAGCACCTGACCGGCGCGATCAACCATCAGCGTCATCTGATACGCCACCAGACCCATGTCACAGTCCGGAGCCGCCAGCACCGCCAGGCACGAACCGTCGCTGACCGACATGATCAGCATCAACCCGCGCTGCATCTCCACGATCGTCTGATTGACCGCACCGCCCTCGAACACCCTGGCCGCACCCTGCGTCAGGCTCACCAGACCCGACGCGATGGCGGCCAGCTGGTCAGCCCGGTCAGCCGGAAAGCCCGACGAGGCCGCCAGTGGCAGCCCGTCGGACGAGACGACCACCGCGTGCGCGACGCCCGGGACCGTGCTGACGAAGTCAGTGATCAGCCAGTCGACACCACGTGCCGCATGGCTCAGATCGCTCATGCGCCCTCCTCCGTCGGTCGCATGAGCGACAGTCGGCTGTGTTCAATTGATCGCTCGCTTCGCTCACTCATGCTCCCTCCTCCCTGTCGTTGTTCCTGGGGCCAGAGGGGAACGCCCTGCCCTCGGTGATGTCGTCACGCGCCGCCCGGAAGCCCTGCTGGAAGCTCGAGAGCCGGTTGCGTATACGGTCCGGCGACACCGACGGCATCGGTGTCACGCCCTTCGGGGTCGAGGTGTCGGCCGAGCCGGGCACCAGGTTGGCCTTGGGCACCCGCTTCGGCAGCCCGGCCGCCGTCTGGCCGTCACGTACCGGTTCCACCACTGCCTCCGCCGCGCTCCATCCTTCGTCCGCCTTGCTCGAACCCCAGCTCGCCCCGCTGTCGCGGCCGAACCAGGCCGACTCCACCGCGGCGAAGATGGGTAAGTAGTCGTCTCCCGCCGAGGCGGGCGGCGCGGCCGGGATGGAGCCCGGGTTGGCCGACTCGGTCTCGGGGAAGTCGAACCCCGGCCGCTGCGGCGGCATGGTGTCGCGGCCCCAGCCGCCCGGCGGGGGCTCGGGGACGGGTCGTCTGGGCAGTGCGCGGTCGCCGTTCCAGGACGGGCTGCGCGGTGGGGTCCACACGTCGGAGCTGTCGTAGCCGCTGCCGATGCGCGGCTCCGACGGCCACGCGTTCGCGTCCGGCTGCCACTGCTGCGTCGGCGGCCAGTTGCCGCTCATCTCCGGGTGCGACGGGAAGGACGGGTGGCCGGGCCCCATCTGGCCGGGTCCCATCTGGCCGGGCCCCATCTGGCCGGGCCCCATCTGGTACGTGGGCGGCGGCGGCTGCGGCCAGTCCGTGGCCGGAGGCGCGGGGTGCGGCCCCGAGTACGGCTGCTCGCCCGGGCCGCCGGCGGCCGAGCCCGCGAGGGCCGGAGGCTGGTTGCCCGAGAAGGACGGCATGCCGGAGAAGTTGGGGGCCTGGGAGCCGAGCATGTTCTCCGGGATGAGCACCATCGCGGTCAGGCCGCCCGAGGCGTGCGGGCGCAGCTGCACCCGGATGCCGTGCCGGTGCGCCAGACGCGCGACCACGAACAGGCCCATGCGGCGCGACACCGACACGTCCACGCTCGGCGCGTCCGTGAGGCGGTCGTTGGCCTGGACCAGCTCCTCCTGGGTCATGCCGATGCCGGCGTCGGTGATCGACAACATCACGCCGCCGCCGTCGATCCGGCTGCCGGAGACGGTCACCCTGGTCTCGCGCGGCGAGAACGACAGGGCGTTCTCGACGAGCTCGGCCAGCAGGTGGATGACGTCGTTGACGGCCTGGCCGGCCACCGAGACGCCGTCCGGAACCTGGAGCACCACCCGCTCGTAGTTCTCCACCTCCGAGAGGGAGGCACGGGCCACGTCCACCAGCTTGACCGGCTGGCTCCAGCGGCGCGGCGGGTCCTGGCCGGCCAGGACCAGCAGGTTCTCGCTGTTACGCCGCATGCGGGTGGCCAGGTGGTCCAGCTTGAACAGGTTGCCGAGCCGCAGTTCGTCCTGTTCGCCCTGTTCCAGCCCGTCGATGAGGGTGATCTGGCGTTCCACCAGCGTCTGGCTTCGGCGGGACAGGTTCACGAACATCGCGTTGACGTTGCTCCGCAGGCGGGCCTCCTCACCCGCCAGCCGGACCGCCTCGCGGTGCACCTCGTCGAACGCCCGCGCGACCTCGCCGATCTCGTCGTGCGTGTCCACGCCGATGGGGATGACGGGGCCGGCCGCGCCCTCGCCGCTCTCGCGCAGCTGCTGCACGGTCTCCGGCAGGCGGTGGCCGGCGATGTCGAGGGCCTCGCCGCGCAGCTTGCGCAGTGGCCTGATGAGCGAGCGGGCGATGAGCGAGATGATCGCGGTGACCACGATCATCAGCAGCAGGATGAGGCCGCCGGAGATCAGGGCCGAACGGTTGGCGGCTTCCTCCAGGGCACGGGCGCGCAGGATGACGGAGGAGGACAGGTCCTTCTCCACGCTGCGCAGCGCGTCGATCTTGCCGGTGCTGACCTCGAACCAGGTGGAGACGTCCTTGTCCGGCCGTACACCGATGCTCAGCTCCTTGCCCTCGGCGGACTGCGCCATGGCCCGCAGCCTGAACAGGTCGGTCTGGTCGACGTCCCTGCCCACGACCGTGTTGCGGTAGAGCTCGAGCTGGTCGAGGGTGGCCAGGGTCGCGAACAGCGTCTCCTCGCTCTCCTCACGCGACTTGGCGTCGGTGAGCGCGTCGAGTTCGCCGCTGTCGAAGCCCTTCTTGTCCAGCGCGCTGGCCAGGACGCCGCGCTGCTTGGAGGCCTGCTCCTTGCCCCGGGCGATGGCGGCCATCGCGCTGGCGCTGTGCGAGACCTCGTCGTCCACCGCCACCTGGCCGACCTGGTCATGGAACTGGAGCAGGGCCGCGATGATCTGCGAGTACTTCTGGATCATCGGGAGGGGCTGGATCTTCCCCTTGACGGCCGTCTCCCGCAGCGTCGGGATCTCGTCCAGTCGCCGGAGCACGGGTCGTACGGCGTCGGCGTGGGTGTCCGTGAGCGCCCGCGCCCGCCGTTTGGCCTCGTCGATGAGGTTGTTCACACCGCTGTAGGTCGTACGGAGCTGGGCCTCTCGATTGCCCGGGCGGCCCTGGGCGATGTAGAGAGCGGTCTGGTCGCGTTCGAAGGACAGCTCATGGGTGACGGCGCCGAGCTGCTCGCTGAGCTCGGCCACCTCTCTGAGGGTCTGATAGGTGTTGGCGTCCCTGAGCGAGGTGAACACGTTCAGTCCGCCCAGAGCCACGGCCACGGCCGTGGGGACGACGATCAGCGCGATTAGGCGCGATCGCACGTGCCAGTTGCCCAGCCCGAACCTGCGTGAAGGAGGGTTGGGCAGCCGTCGCTTCTGATGCCCGTGCGGCTCGCGGTCGGCGGAAGCTTCAGCGCTCTGCGTTCTCACTTGCCTTCGCAACCTCTCGCCCCTGGAGGGGAATTCTCGGTGACCATGCAGGTAAATGCACGTGGGGCAATATCTACGTCTAGATAGGCGTCATTTGAGCACAGCAGTTGGCGCGGGCCAACCACCACTAGTGCCCCATTGAGGCGTTTATCCCCGATTGTCCAAATATTTCGGCAGAATCGGTAAGGCTGCCCTCTAACTGGTGAAACAGGCAACGGAAGGGTGCCCAGCGAGCCTCCTCGGGACTCGTGGAATATTCGACTGACTGGCCTCATCAGTAACAGTCGTCCCGTCAATCACCTCCTTTCACAAACCGGACAAACGCCGATCTCTTACCGGTCATCAAATTTTCACGATAGAACGAGAACCCGACATTGCAACCACAGGCGTCGTTTTCGCGATAATGACTACGGATTTGGTGTTACGGTCTATCCCTGTTGTGCGTCAGGCACACAGCCCCCGGGAGCAGAAGCCACCCGGTCCCCCCGCCTGGCTCCATCTGAAGGGAGTCCCTGACATGAGGCTTGGCCGTCCCGCCAGGGCCGCCATCATCGGGTTAGCTTTGACACTCGGCGCCGTTGCGTGCAGCACGGGCGGCTCCACGACACCCAGCGCGGCACCGTCCGCATCCGCCGGCGGCCTGGAGAAGACGAAGATCAAGGTCGCCACCCTGCCCGCCATCGACAGTGCCGCCATCTACGTCGCCATCGACCAGAAGCTCTTCGAGAAGGAAGGGCTGGAGGTCACCCCGCAAGTGGTCCAGGCCGCGCCGGAGGCCATCCCCATGCTGGTCAAGGGCGAGATCGACGCGATGTTCGGCAACTACGTGTCGATGTTCCAGGCGCACGACAAGCAGGCGCTGAAGCTGCGCATCCTGGCCGAGGGCTCTCGCGCGGCCCCCGACTCGCTCAGCATCATGGCTCTGCCGAACTCCCCCATCAAGACCGCCAAGGACCTCGAAGGCAAGACGATCAACGTGAACGTCCTGCACAACTTCCAGGAGCTGGCGCTGACGCAGGTGCTCAAGGCCAACAACGTCGACCCGTCCAAGATCAAATATGTCCAGGTGACGTTCCAGAACATCATGCCCTCGTGGAAGGGCGGGCAGATCGACGCCGCGTACCTGGGCGAGCCCATGGTCACGGCGGCCACGTCCGCGATGGGCGCCCGCAAGATCCTCGACCCGGCGTCGGGCCCCGCCGCCGAGTTCCCGATCTCCGGGTACGTCAGCACGCAGGACTGGTACGACAAGAACCCGAAGACGGCGGCCGCGTTCCAGCGGGCCATCCACAACGCGGCCAAGCTCATGGAGAACAACCGCGAAGTGGTGGCCAAGGTCCTGCCGAACTTCACCCAGATCGACGCGGCCACCGCGGCCACCGTCACGTTCCCGTACTTCTCCAGCAACGACAACCCGGTCCGCCTCCAGCGGGTGGCCGACTGGATGCTGGAGGCCAAGTGGCTCACGAAGGCGATCGACGTCAAGTCGCTGATGTCGCCCACCACGTCCGGGTGAGCACTCAGACCCTGGCCCCCGCCCGCCCGGCGTCCGCCGCGACACGCTGGTCACGCCGGGCGGGGGGAGCCCTCGCCTTCGCCGCCCTGATCGAACTGCTCAGCCGGACCGGGCTGGTGGACCCGGAGACCCTGCCGCCCGCGACGGCGATACTCGGGCGGGCGGCGACGCTGATGGCCGACCCCGCCTTCCGCGTCCACGCCCTGACGAGCCTGCTCGCCTGGGCGATCGGCCTCGGCCTCGCGGCGGTGATCGCGGTGCCGCTCGGGCTGCTGCTCGGCAGCGTGCCGATCGTCGACGCCGCCACGCGCTCGGTCGTGGAGTTCCTGCGGCCGATCCCGTCGGTGGCGCTGATCCCCCTGGTGTCCCTCCTGATCGGCACGGGCCTGCAGGTACGCGTCACGCTCGCGGTCTACGCCTCGTTGTGGCCGATCCTCTACAACACGATGTACGGCCTGCGCGGCGTCGACCCGCTCGCCAAGGAGTCGCTGCGGTCGTACGGCTTCGGGCCCCTGGCGGTGCTGCTGCGCGTGTCGCTGCCGTCGTCGGCGCCCTTCATCACCACCGGGTTCCGGCTGGCCGCCGGAGTGGCGCTCATCCTGATCGTGAGCACCGAGATCGTGGCCGGGCGGGGCGAGGGCATCGGCGTGTTCATCTTCTTCGCCGGCATCGCCGTACCCGCGCGGATGACCGACATCCTGGCCGCCGTGTTCTGGGTCGGGCTGTTCGGGGTGCTGGTGAACGCGCTGCTCGTGGCCGCCGAACGGCGGGCGTTCCGCTGGCACCACGCGCGCCTGGGAGAGACGGCATGAGGACCAGGGGCATGCGCGGGGCGGCGTTCCGGTCGCTGGTGCTGGTCGGGCTGATCCTCGCCTGGGAGGTGGCCACGCGGCTGGCGGGCAGCACGTTCTTCCCCCCACCCAGCACGATCGTGGTCAGGATGCACGCGATGTGGTTCTCGGGCCCGCCGGGCACGCTGTTCCTGACCGAGGACGCCATCGGGAACATCCTGCCGAGCCTGGGCCGGATGGCCGCCGGGTTCGCGGGGGGCGCGCTGGCCGGGGTCGTGCTCGGGCTCGCGCTGGGGCTGTCCGCGCGGGCGTACGACTATCTCGACGGGGTGCTGCAGTTCCTGCGGGCCATCCCGCCGCCCGCGCTGGTCACGGTCTTCGTGGTGGTGTTCGGGTTCGGGCTGCGGATGCAGCTGACGTTCATCGTCTTCAGCATCGTCTGGCCGGTGCTGCTCAACACCGCCGACGGCGCCCGCTCGGTCGAACCGCTGCACCTGCAGACCGCCCAGGCGTTCCGGCTGTCGAGGGCGGAGCGGCTGTTCCGGGTGATCCTGCCGTCGGCGCTGCCCAAGATGTTCGCGGGACTGCGGCTCGCGCTGTCGCTCTCCTTGATCGTCATGGTCTTCTCCGAGCTGCTGCCCGGCACCGTGAACGGCATCGGGTTCCAGCTCACGGCCGCGTACCAGACCTTCGACCTGCCCGCCATGTGGGGCGGGATCGTGCTGCTCGGCGTGCTGGGCTACGCCCTCAACGAGCTCTTCCTGGTCGTCGAACGAGGGGTGCTGGCCTGGCACCACGCCGCCCAGCAACTTTCCAGCACGTAAGAGTAAGATCACACGCGTTTACAAGTATGCCGATTCCGGCTCGGATAGAGTATTTCCGGCTCCGAGTTTGTCCATGGTCTCGCCCCCTGAGGAACTCCATTGCTCGAGATAGACAACCTCTCCCACGTCTACGGCGGCGGTACCCCCAACGCGCACCACGCCATCGAGGGCCTCAACCTGAGCGTCGCCGAGGGTGAGCTGCTGTGCATCGTCGGCCCCTCCGGGGCGGGCAAGTCGACCCTGCTGCGTTCGATCGCCGGGCTGCTCACGCCGACGGGCGGCCAGATCAAGGTCGAGGGCAACCTCGTACGCCAGACGCCGGACAATCTCGCCGTGGTCTTCCAGGACTACAGCCGCTCCCTGTTCCCGTGGATGTCGGTGGCCGACAACGTGGCGCTGCCGCTGCGCCGCAAGAACATGGACAAGCGCCAGCGCCGCGAGGCCGCCCAGGAGGCCCTGGAGTCGGTCGGCCTGGCGGGCGCGGAGCGCAAATACCCGTTCCAGCTGTCGGGGGGCATGCAGCAGCGGGTGGCGATCGCGCGGGCGCTGGCCTACCGTCCGGCCCTGATGCTCATGGACGAGCCCTTCGGCTCGGTCGACGCGCAGACCCGCGAAGACCTGGAGGACCTCGTCCTCAAGGTACGCGGCCACCACCAGATGACGATCGTGCTCATCACGCACGACATCGACGAGAGCGTCTACGTGGGCGACCGCGTGGTGGTCCTGTCCAAGGCCCCGGCGCACGTGGTGGGCGACCTCAAGGTCGAACTGCCCGGGCCGCGCGACCAGATCACGACCCGCGAACACCCGGACTTCGTCCACCTACGCGCCGAGGTCGGCCGCCTGGTCCGCGGCAGCCACGCCACCGTGTAGGTGAGCCCGGCTCCCTCACCCGTTGACCGACGAGGCGGTGGGCCGACTGATGCCCACCGTGCCTTCCGGATCAGGCAAAGCAGTAGAGCATTCGGATAATTCGAACGTTCTGGGCGCGAAAAGAGCCGCTATACGCGTGATCCCGAAAATCCATCATCACTTACCGTAGCTAATGTGTGACAATAAGCGGCATGCCGTCCCCTCGACACGACGCCCTCATGACGCTGTTCGCTGAGCGCCCCGACCTGGCAGCGGAGATCCTGCGCGACCTCATGGGGGTGGAACTACCCGACACTCCATTGGTCCAGCTGGAGAAAAGCACCTTTAACACTCGCCCCTCCGATGACATCGAACCTGACCTCGTCTTCGTCATGGGACCGCCACAAACCCCCGCACACGCCATCATCGTCGAAATCCAGCAAGACAAGTCCAAGGCGCCTCGGCAACTCGCCCGCTACGCCGCTGCGGTCTGGCTGATGCTGGGCTGCGACGTCACAGTCCTGGTCGTCTGCCCCGACCGCAGAGCTGCCGCGTACTACGCCCAGCCGATCGATTCCGGCCTGACCGGCTACCGCCTGCAAGCCCGGGTGCTGGGACCTGACGACATCCCCGTCATCACCGACGCTCAGCAGGCCGCCACCCATCTGGAACTGTCGACCATGTCGGTCATGGTCCATGGCCGCAATCGCAAGGTCGTCGAGGCGTTCGCCACAGCTCTTGCTGACACCCGCGACGAACACGCTCTGCATTACCATGAATACGCCTACAACATGTCCACGCCCGACATCCGCCGCCTCATGGAGGAGATCATGACGTCCACCACCTGGCCCGTCTACAGCCCTTTCGCCAAAGAGCACTTCGGCCGCGGCAAAGCCGAAGGTAAGGCCGAAGGTAAGGCCGAAGAAGCCGCCAGGATGGTGCTACTCGTGCTGGCCACTCGTGGTGTCGACGTTTCCGACGACGCGCGTACCCGCATCACCGCCTGCACCGACCTGGACCAACTCGAAGCCTGGGCCGCCCACGCGGTAACCGCCCGGACTCTCGATGACCTGTTCACCGAAACGGCCGAACAGCCCCAAAAGCGCACCGCCTGAGAAACTCCGCCAGGACCGCCCTCTCGGACTGCCCTTATCGAGGTGCCTCCGACGCACCCCCACGCGCCATCAGGCCCACCCGTTGACCGACGAGGTGGTGGGCCGACTGATGCCCACCCTGCCGTCTGGATCAGCAATGCTTGTCGGCTGCGACACCTGCTTCGACCTCGGCAACGGTGAGTACGCTCAAGTAGAGATCCGGCCGGAAAATCGATCGAGCCCAGGCGATGTGTTGGGATCAGGCTTCGGTCTCGGGGTGAGCTCGGCGGCGATATTGGTGTCGAGCAGATAGATCACTCGCCGCCCTGCCGCTCATCGTAGGAGCGGGCGCCGAACTCCACGCCTTCGAAGGGAGTCGAGAGAAGAAAGTCCATGAAACCGTCGTTGGCGAGCGTGGCCCAACGGTGTGCATGGACTCCAGTTCGGAGATGTCGGTCTCGGCGAGCTCGGCGTCGAAGTGGACCAACTGGTCGTCGGGCAGGGACTCGCGGATCTCCCGAATCGTCAGCAGGGGATGCCTGTCATACGGGCGGGGAGGAAGTGGCATGCCATACGTAGCACTCATCGTCACTCCTTCCTCTCGGCCTCGTTCCAGAACAGGGCCGATTGGTACCGACGTCAATCGAGCTGGATCGACTGGTCGCCTGCGTGCAAGCGCCAGGATCACCTTTGCCGATCGAACTGCTCATCGGGCCTCACCGCGCAGGATCCGCTCGAAGGTGTGCCTGGCGGTCGCGGTCAATGTCCACACGGTTTCGTGGACGGTTCGCTTGTCGCGGTCGGTACGGCGGACGAAGCCCTGACCAGCGGCGCCGCATAGCTCGTACGTCGTCGGCCGGCATTCGCACGTCCACGAGACGACACGGATGCGCAAAGCCCGGCGGTCTGGTCGATATCAGGCCAATACCAGGCGGCCCGGCTGGGGCGATGCGGGCCGTGGAAGTTAGGAATCTCGCGCGCCATGTCACCACACCCTTCCTTCGAAGATCTCGACGAGGTTCTTGAGTGCGAGGTCGACGCGGGCCATGACGAGTTCGCGGATGTGATCACCGCCCGGAGGCAGCCGGTATCCATGCTTCTCAAGCACGGCATGGATCTCAGCCGCCAAGGGTTCGAATCGTAGATCTGTGATTGGACCTGCCATGGACTGGACCTCCAGTGTCCGTTTTAGGGCCCCACTCCAGCGCTTCCACCGGCGTAGGCCCGAACTTCAAGGATCGAGGGATATAGGCATCTTAACGAGCTAGGCCATGGCTGGCCGTGGCCGGGCCTACCTATCTCGGGATAATCCTGGCCGCCTAACCTTCCCATCGTGAGAATCGATCCCGATGGGCTGCGTGCGCCCTACCTCCAACTGGCGGACGCACTTCGCGCCCGCATCGAGGCCGGCGAGATTCCGCCTGGACGCAAGGTGCCGTCTCAGACGGAGTTGGAAGAGGAATCCGGCCTGTCCCGGAACACCGTGAAGAAGGCACTCGACGTGCTGAAGAACGAGGGCCTTCTGATCACCGCGCCCGGTCGCGGACTGTTCGTCACCGAACGCGACGACGCCCAACAGGCCTGACGTCGAAGGCAGGGTACCGAGCCGGCTCTGATCGCGGAGATCGACGCGCTCGGCTGACAGGAATACCGTTTTCGTTCGGCGGCATGACGTCGGGAATGGCGGCGTGGCAAAGTGAATCGGAACGAATTTGAGACTTCGGTGGCACGGCTTGCGTACCACTTCGGTGGGAGGTCTTCATGACTACTCGTGCCGAGTTGATGAACGCGCTGCGCCGTGCGCAGGAATTGTCTGACCAGCACTGGCACACCCTGGACCAGCCACTGTCGCAAATGTCGAGCGGGCGGACGTGGACGGGGCCGGTCGCCGATAGATTCGGCGGTGACCTGGCGCAGCAGCGTGCGGAGTTGTGGCGCGGACTTCGCGGGGTCATCGACCATCTCCACGAAACGATCTCCAACCAGACCGTGATGGGGCCGAGAGACGAATGACTTTCTCCTCGATCGACCCCAGAGAAATGCACCAACTCGGCTATGGCGTACAAAATGCAGGAAAAGGCCTGGCCGAATGCGCGGCGCAGCTCCGGGCGATTCTGAACGAGGTCGAGCTCACCCACCCGGGAGTGGCGGCGATCGGCCGGATCGGGCAGTGGCTGACCGAGCAGGCCCCCGACCTCTACCGGCGGCGCGATCTCGCGTACGAGGCCGAGAAAGTCGACGTGGACGTGTTCGGCAACCCGCTCTCCGGTGCGGTCGTCCCTGCCGGGATGGCGCAGATCGACGAGTCGAGGATAATCCCGGCCAGGGTACGTGCCGAGGCGGCGCAGGCGGCCCCGCTGTTCGCAGCCGCCGCGCGAGGGGACGCGGGTGCTCTGGAAAAGCTCGCCGTTTACAAGGGGCGGCTGTCCGACCCGCAGTTCGCCACCGCCCTCATGGAACAACTCGGCCCGCAGGGTCTCTTGGCGCTTCCCGCCACCATGGGAACGCGGGTACGCAAGGCGCTCGACGCCGATCGCGATTCGGCGGCGGCCATCCGGCGGCAGAATCGCGACGTGCTGTCCATGCTGAGCAAGGCCCTCGCCGCAGCCACCGACCCCACCAAGAACGCGCATCTCAACCGGAAGTTCATCGAGGAGTTTAAGCGGCAGGGGCGCACGGAGATCCCGGCTCCTGACATGGGAGGGCTGACGAACCCTGGATATTGGTCGCTCGGCCAGATCCTCGCGGCGGCGCCGAAAGAGGCGTACAGCGAGTGGTTCATCAGGACCATCGGCCAGGACATGATCCAGTGGGACCGCGACTACCTGAAAGAGCATCGCGTACGGTTCCTGCCGAAGGACACCGACGTCTACAACCTTCCCGCGCCCATCGACACGCGGCCGTTCCAGGATTCCGACGTCATCGGCGCCGCCGATCCGATCGCCGCGTTGATGACCGTCGCGAGCACGTCGCGAGAGCGCGCACAGGCGCTGCTCGACAACAAGGACTTGCTGAAGTATCTGATGAGCGACCGGCGGTCGCAGTGGGAGATGGGCGATCGCGGCGAATCGCTGGGGGATGCCATGGAGGCGGCGATGAAGGGCGCCGACGCCGACTCCAAGCGGCTGGCCGTGATGGCCACGCAAATACTCGCCGACGAGGTCAAGCCGCATGTGTCGTTCAACGACGCCGGGGAGCTCGAGATCAAGAACCCGTCGGAGCTCGATCGCCTCTCCGGCATCCGCGACAACATGGGCCGCATCCTCGCGGAGCACTCCGACGACATCGTGTCCTCCTACTACCAGAACCACCCGCGACTGCCCGATAACGAACTCACGGGGAACGTTGAGGGAAAGAACACAGCGCGCTTCAACCCGACCGACCTTGACCTCGTCATGCTCGACGTGGCCGCCGACGACCAGGGGTACCAGGCGCTGCTCCGTGGGCAGGTCGCGGACATGCGCGGCAAGATCGATCAGGCGATGGCGACGCATAACAAGGACTGGCTGAACAATGTGATCGCACTCAACTCCACAGCGCTGGGGCATCTGGTGGAGGCACGCCGGATGGCTCTCGTCGGGCGAGGCAAGGAGGCGGACGCGGCAGACGAGGAGTTGCGGAAACTGGTCCAAGACGGAATCGGCCTCGTTCCCATTCCCTTTGCTAACCAGGTGGGCAAGGTAGGGCTCAAAGCAGCCGGCACCATCTACGAGAACTTCGTCAAGGACGGTTACACAAAGGCCGGAGACTGGCTGGTCCAGCAGAGTGGCCATGCCGGCGGGAAAACGGCTAAGGCGTTCGGCGACGCCGCGTCGAATGATAAAGCTGTCCAACAGCTGGTAAAACAAATGATTGAATCCTCCGCTGTGGCTCATGAATCCTATAGTCGCAATGACCTCAAGGGGCCCTTCGTGACTGGTGACCCGCCGCGGATCAAACCTCCGCTCGACATGACGAGGAGTGAATACGAGAGCTTCGTAGACTGGATAGAAGAGAACTCTACGATGCCGGCCGATTACAAGGAAGTGCAACAGACCACAGCCGTCGGAGCCAAGGAATTCCGCGACGACCTCAAGGCTGCGCCCAAAGATGAGTAAGCTCGCAGGGTGGCTCTGCGCCACAGTCGCCTCCATGATGATCGCCGGGTGCACGCCGGACGAGCCCGCGGCTACTCCGACACCTGACCCCGCGCCTGTGCGGGGTTCCGTTGCCGACCGTCCTCCCTATCTCTGCTACTTCATCCCGCAGGCGGCGGTGGCCGATCTGACGGGCTACACCGGCCCCTACGACGCCGGTGACGATAAACGCGATCCCGACGGGTACAGTTGCGTTATATCGAACGATGATCAGGGTATTTTCATCACCCGTTATGATGTGTCAGCCCCTCCGAGCGTCATCGAGAACTTCCTAAAATTCGAGAAGGAGAGTAATCTGGTCAAGCTTCCCGAGCAGCTGGGCAAGGGCGGAATAAGCGACTTCGAGATCCGGCTCTATCCGTACCGAAGGGCGTCTGCCTGGTTCCGTTGTGGATCCAACAACTCGCTCGTCGCCATCACCGTCAAGCGCAATCCCTCCCGCGACCAGGACCACGATCTCGTCCAGCTCATACAAATAGCCGAGCGGCGGTTCGCTGAAATGTTCAAGTGCAAACCCGGCGGCCCCCCACAGGGCTAGCGAATCACGGCCGGTGTCTGCCCGCTTCGAGGCCCCTCGGCTTGACGCTCAGCCCCGTCTCGCCGCATCTGCTGGCCGAACGCCCCGGCGGCCCACGCCTGCCCACCTGCACCGCCAACCGGTGCTCCTACTCCGAGCAGTCATTCGTCGAACTGCTTGGCATCGTCGACCCGGCCGCCCCAACTCCTGGGGCGTCCACACCGTCGCCGTCACCGACCTGACCGCCGCGCGCAAACTCGTCGAGGCCGTCGCCATCGCCACGAGCACCACCCCTGAGGGTTTCCACGTCACTGCCGACGACGCCTGCGGCGTGCCGGTCGCCTTCGCCCAGAGCTGATCCAGGAAGGTCTGAGGACGACCACGACGCC
Organism: Nonomuraea sp. NPDC003201; assembly: GCF_053590415.1. Taxonomy (NCBI): domain Bacteria; kingdom Bacillati; phylum Actinomycetota; class Actinomycetes; order Streptosporangiales; family Streptosporangiaceae; genus Nonomuraea; species Nonomuraea sp. NPDC003201. The sequence goes on along the minus strand of NZ_JBSFTC010000009.1, from coordinate 61,756 downwards.
CACATTTCGGTGTCGATCGCCTAGCCTGTTTTCGTGGATGATGTCCTGGCGGGCCAGGGTTGTGCTTGGGTGTTCGAGGCGGATGCGCTGCGGATACGGCCCGAAGGCGCCAAGGTCCCCAAACTCGTTTCCGAGCTTGGTGAACGTGTCATCCCCCATGCGGCGATCGCCGAGGTGACGGTGGCGGCCGGTAAGAGGGGCACCGTGGTGCTGCGTGTGGTGCCCAGGCGGGGTGCCGATCCGGTCATGACCGTGGCGGCCGGGCAGCTCCAGGAGGCGGCCGAGCCCTACCGGCTCGTGCTTCCCTCCGGGCGGGAGACGCTCGCCGACTATTACGCGGATGAGTTGCGGGCGGTCATCGGCGAGTCCGGGCCGGTGACGCGGTTCATGGTCGAGGCGCCTTCGGTACCCCGTTCGTTCAAGGGGTGGGACGGGGCGGCGACGTTCGACGGCGAGGCCATCACGTTCACGTGGTTCTGGTCGGGGGCGTCGACCGCCAAATACTCCGCGGGTGACCAGCGGTTCTCGGTCTCGGATCTGGAGAGCGTCGAGTGGCACGCGCCGGAGGGGGCGAGTGGCTGTCTTCGGTTGAGGGTTCGCGGGGGGCGGCCGGATCCCGATCCGAACAAGGATCCGGCCTCTGTCGTCTTCGGGCTCGGACGGGGGGCGACGCACAAGTCCCTGCCCTTCGCGGCCGCCGTTCTCGCGTCGATCCCGGCCCCGGCGGTCCCGGAGGTGCGTCGGGCTCCGTCGGGTGCCGAGGTGGCCGAGCTGATCGCCAAGCTGGGCGATCTGCGGGATGCCGGGCTGCTCTCCGAGGAGGAGTTTCAGGCGAAGAAGGCCGAGCTGTTGTCCCGTATGTGAGCCCGGGCCTGGGTAGGGACGGGCCCACATGTGAGCCCGGGTGAAGACGGGCCGGGGCGAGTGGGGGCGGGTGGGGGCGGGCGACGGGTCAGAGGGTGGTCAGGCGGATGGTTGAGCCGCTGTGGCCGAGCCTCAGTGACACTTGTCCTGCTGGGGCGTCGGAGTCGATCTCCGGGTAGTCGTCGCTGGACACCGTGACGCTGATGCTGTGCCCGGCCGCGACGCGGTAGTGCGTGGGCCAGGTGCGGATGTCCAGGTCGTACGTCTTGCCGGGGCGTATCGGGACCGCGCGCTCGTGGCCGGAGCGGTGGCTCGCCTTCAGCCAGCCCTGGGTGATGCGGGTGGACGTGCCGTCGGGGGCGACGTCCTGCACCACGACCGCGAGGTTGCCGTCGGCCGCCGTGAACGAGGCCCGTACCTTGGCCTGGACCTCCCCCGCGAGGACCAGGTCGCGCTGGAGCGGCCCGGTCGCGAACGACAGCCGCTGACCCGGCCCGCCCGCGACCGGCTCGGTGTTGACCTCGAAGGTGCGGGTGGCGGGCCTGCCGGGGTCGGGGGTTAGGGTTCCGTCGGCTCCGAGGCCGAGCCGCACCGGCCGCGTTCCCGCCGGAGGCCAGCTGTCGAACTGCCGCCAGCCCGTGCCGGGCACCTCGTACGAGGTCACCCTGGCGGCGGGCAGCGGGGTGCCGGGGCGGCGGGCCAGCCAGCGGTCCCACCAGGCGAGATAGGCGCCGTTGCCGATGTCGGCGGGCTGCCCGGCCGGCCAGCCGTGCACCCAGGGGCCGGACACCAGCCAGACGTTGCGCTCGCGCGCCTGGAGGTTCTCCACCATGCCCTGGCGGTAGCGGTCGTACCAGCCGGCGATCTCCAGAACGGGGACGTCGAGGTTCTTCCAGCGGGACTTGACGCTGCGTTCGCGCCAGAAGTCGTCATAGAGGGGGTGCTGGGCGTACGTGACGAGGGTGTCGGGGGCGACGGAGCGCTGCCAGTCGCGGATCCTGGCCGAGTAGATGCCGCCTCGGTAGATGGTGTTCTCGTACCAGTCGCTGATGCCGTCCACGGGGATGATGGCGGCCAGGTGGGGTGGCTTGTTGACGGCGACGAGGAGGGACGAGTGCCCGCCGTAGCTGACGCCCGTCTGCCCGATGCGGCCCGTGGACCAGGGCTGGGCGGCCAGCCACTCGATGAGGTCGTAGTTGTCGCGCTGCTCCTGGCCGCTGAAGGGGTCGAGGTAGCCGGGCGAGTCGCCTGAGCCTCGGACGTTGCACACGGCCGCGACGTAGCCCCGGGTGACGAAGTACGCGGCGGCCTGTCCCTGGGGGCCGAGCTGGTTGTAGGCGTTGTAGTCGTAGACGATGCCGGGGAAGCGGCCGGGGGCGGGGGTGCCGTCGGGGGCGGCGGGACGGTGCAGGTCGCAGGCCAGGTGGCTGCCGTCGCGCAGGGGTACGGTGACGCGTTCCCGGTGGACCCCCCGGTACTCGGCGGGGCGGTCGTAGGCGAAGAACGGGTCGGGAGGGAGGAATGTGGCGGCGGTCGCGGCCTCCGGGGCCCCCGGTTCGGCTGCTGCGGGGAGGGCGGGGGCGCAGGTCAGGCCCAAGGCGGCGGCGGACAGTGCGGCCATGATCTTGAGGGGTTTCATCTTCGGTCCTCTGAGGCGGAGGGCGAGAGGGCTAAGGCTGGGGCGGAGGCTGGGGCGGGAGCCGAGGCAAGGGCTGGGACGGAGGCTGGGGCTGGGCTGGGACGGAGGCTGGGGCTGGGGCAAGGACTGGGGCTGGGGCGGAGGAGAGGAGGCTTGGAGGGAAGAGCGAGAGGGTGGGTTAGAGGGGGTGGGAGGACGGAGGGGGGCCGAGGGGGGTGCCGCCGGGGCCGGTGGTGAAGGTGAGCCAGGGCTGTGGCGGCCGGAGGTGGCCCGTGGCCGGGTCCGTCTGGCCGACTCCCGGGCGGGAGTAGTCGCACACGCCCGCACGAAAGGCCGAGCGCAGCCGCCCCCACTGCTCCCCCGTGAACGCGACACCGCCGTAGTCCCCCCGCCGCAGCGGCTTGAGGCGGCATTTCAGCAGGTCGCTGGTCGGCCCCTCGCCGGCCGCGACCCGGGTGTCGGCCTTGTGCGGGTACGCCTGGTCGCAGGCGGCCTGGTCGGTGACCTTGGCGCCGGAGATCCAGCAGGCGTCCACGGCCTCGGCGGGCCGGTGGCGTACGACCTTGGCGGGCAGCGGGATCGGCCGGCGGTCGGCCTCGACGGCGGCGAGCCAGCGGTCCATGACGTCCAGGGGTGAGCCGTCGCTGCCGTTCGTCCAGAGCACCTGGTTGCGGTGGTGGCCGTTGGCCCGGTCGAGCCGGTTGCGGAGCACGAGGCTGCGCCACGGGTAGTGGTAGTCGTTGTTGTCGGTGCCGCGGACCACGAGGATCGGCACCTGGGCCAGCCCCCGGCCGAAGACGACGCGTCCGGTCCGGTGCGCGATCTCGACGGCCGCGACGTCGGCCCCGCTCCGCGACGGGGTCCAGGTCATGTCGATGTCGAAACCGCCGACCCGCTGGTTGAGGTCGACGAACTGTTCGGGGCTGATGCGGCCGTCGCGCAGCGCGGTCAGGCCGTACTGGACGCCGACGTTGTCCCACGGCCGCCGGGCGCACGGCACACCGGAGCACCCCTGCGGGCGAGCGCACGACGCACCGGAGCAGCCCTCCACGCGGGCGCACGGCACGCCGGCGCACCCCTGCGGACGGGCGCCGTAAATGGAGATCATGAAGTCCTGGAGGGTGCAGCGGACGCCGCCGGGGTTGCGCGCCGGGTCGTAGCTCGCCTCGCCCGCGCAGGACGTGCCGTCGTCGGGCTTCATGTAGTCGGGGGCGCGGCCCGCGGAGGTGGCGCAGACCCCGGTGCCGCCGTGCCCGAAGACGGCGGTCCTGTCGTCGGGGTCGCTCCACAGCGGCGAGGCGTCCATGGCGCGGACCAGCGCGGCGCAGTCGCCGAACTCGCGGTAGGCCCCGACGATCTGGTCCGGCCAGTCCTGGGTCGGCAGGAGGCCGTCCAGCAGGCCCGGGTAGGCGTCGGCGACGAGGTACTGCTGGAGTGCCCCGCCCGAGCCGCCGCGGCCGATGGTGTAGCGGATCTCGCCGTACGTCTCGACGACGTGCTCCTTGACCATCATGACGGTCTCGGCGGAGGTGACGTCGTTGCTGTGCAGGGAGTTGTCGGTCATCGTGGACGACGCCACCGCGAACCCCTTGGCGGCCGCCTCCTGCGCCTCCGGCATGGTCAGCCCGCGGGAGACGCCCTGCCGGTACTGCTGGCCCGTGCCCGCCCCGAACACCCACACCAGCTTGTGGTTCCAGTTCGCCGGCACGAGCACGTCGTAGATCCCGCGGTTGACGGTGCCGCGTTCGAGGGTGGCCTTGACGCCGTTGCCAAGGGTGATCTCGCTACGGACCGGGGCGGCGTCGCACCGGTCGTTCAGGGCGGGGCCGAGGCCGTTCTCGGCGGTCTGGCACTGCCACGGCCGCACCTGCGGGCCCGAGAACACCGGGCCGCCCGGCGGGTGGTCGGTGATGGTCAGCCGCTCGGCCCGGCCTCGCGGCGGGCGGACGGTCAGGACGTTCGCGCCGGGCGAGAGGCCGTCGACCAGCCCGGTCAGGGTGCCGTCCGGCCCGGGCACGAAGCGGGAGGTGACGTCGGCGCCGTTGAGCTCGACCCGTACCCGTGCGGAGCCGGTGACCCTGACCAGCGCGTCACCTCCCGAGACGAGGTCGGCCCGGTTCGAGAGCACGTGGACGTCGAGATCCGGCTGCGGCGGGGACAGCGGCAGCGCCACCAGCGCCGGTATGAGGGCAAGCTCGCGCCAGGTCATGTCACGCTCCGGGGGTCAGAGGGAGAACGCGCCCGTGAGCAGCGCGACCACGGTCATCACGAGGGTGGTGGCGAAGGCCCACTTGAAGATGAAGCGCTGGTGCTCGCCCAGCTGCACGCCGCTCATCCCGACCAGGATGAACGTGGACGCGGTGAGCGGGCTCAGCGGGAACCCGGTGGTCATCTGGCCGAGGATGGCCGCCCTGGCCACCTCGGCCGGAGCGCCGCCGAAGCCGCTGACGGTCTCGGCGAGCACGGGCAGGACGCCGAAGTAGTAGGCGTCGGGGGTGAAGACCAGGCTGAGCGGCATGCCGGTGAGGGCCACGAGCACGGGCAGGTGCCCGCCGAGGGAGTCGGGGATGACGCTCACGAACGCCGACGCCATGCTGCTGATCATCTTGGTACCGGTGAGGACGCCGGTGAACACGCCGGCCGCGAAGATCATCGTGGTGACCAGGACGACGCTCTTGCCGTGCTTCTCCAGGAGCTCCTGCTGGCGTTCCCAGGTCGGGTGGTTGACCAGCAGCGCGATCGCGAACCCGACCACGAACAGCACCGGCAGCGGCATCACCTGCAGCACGAGCCCGACCAGCAGGGCGACCGTGAGCACCAGGTTGAAGACCGTCAGAGCCGGGTGGACGGGCGCCCGCTGGGTGCCGGGTCCCTCGCCGACCAGCCGCTCTTCAGGCATCTCGGGGGTGGAGATCGTGCCGAGGCGGCGGCGCTCCTTGAGCCCGATCAGGTACGACGCCACCAGCACCCACGCGATCCCCGCCGCCATCGCGGGCAGGACCGGCGTGAACACCTGGGAGCTGTCCAGCTTCAGCGCCGCCATCGCGCGGGCGGTGGGACCGCCCCAGGGGATGAGGTTCATGACTCCGGCGCCCAGGCAGACGACGCCCGACAGGACGAGCGGGCTCATGCCGAGCCGCCGGTAGACCGGCAGCAGCGCCGAGACCGTGATGAGGAACGTCGAGGCGCCGTCGCCGTCGAGGGCCACACACATGGTCAGTACGGCGGTGCCGACGGCGATGCGGAGCGGATCGCCCTTGGCCAGGCGCAGGATGCCGCGGATGAGCGGATCGAAGAGACCTGCGTCGATCATCAGGCTGAAGTACAGGACCGCGAACGCGATCATGATGCCGGTCGGCGCGACCTTGGTCAGCCCGTCGAGGACCATCTTCCCCAGCTCGCCGCCGAAGCCCCCGGCCAGCGCCGCCAGGACCGGGATCAGCACCAGCGCGATCAGGACCGACACGCGCTTGGTCATGGTGAGCAGCAGGAACAGAACGATCGTGGTGAATCCCAGGGCCGCTAGCATCGGTGTTCGCCTTCTTCCTCGCCCGGCTCGCGGGGGGTGACGTGCCGGAGTGTTACGGAAGAGTTTCCGAGCGAGGAAATCTCAGGTCCAGCATCAAAGCAACATTTATCCATGCGTTCTGCGCAAAAGTTCGGGTCTATGCTCACGCCATGGAGGCGAACCTGCGGCTGCTGGCCGCGTACGCCGCCGTGGCCAGAGCGGCGAGCTTCACGGCGGCGGCGGCCGAGATGCACGTGTCGCAGTCGTCGCTCAGCCGCGCGGTGGCCGAGCTGGAACGGCTGCTCGGCGCGCAGTTGCTGGAGCGCGACACCCGCAACGTGCAGCTGACGGCGGCCGGGGTGGAGACGCTGCGGGTCGCCGAGCAGATCGTGTCCGCGCACCGGTCGGGCATGAAGGAGCTGGAGCGCTACCTGCTCGGCGAGTCGGGCGTGGTGGCCGTGGCCACGCTACCGTCGGTGGCCGCGGTGCTGCTGCCCCGGGTGATCTCCGAGTTCCGGCTGCGGCGGCCGATGGCCGGGCTGCGGATCATGGACGGCCTGGAGCAGGTGGTGCTCGGCCGGGTGCTCTCGGGGGACGCCGACTTCGCGATCTCCACCGTCGGCGCCGCCCCCGAGCAGCTCGAACACCGCCCGCTGATCAAGGACCGCTTCCACGCCGTGCTGCCCGAGGACCACCCGCTCACCGAGCTCCCGGAGATCACCTGGGAGGAGCTGGCCCGGGAGCCGTTCCTCGCGATCGGGCCGGAGTCGAGCGTGCGGCGGCTCACGGACGCGGCGTTCGCGCAGGCCGGGGCGGTCCCGACGCTGGCGGCCGAGGCGGGGAGCGTGGCGACGGTGGGCGGGCTGGTGACGGCCGGGCTGGGGGTCTCGGCGATGCCCGCGCTGGTGCTGCCGCTGATGGGGGCGGGGCGGCTGGTCTACCGTCCGCTCGCCGAACCCGTCGTGGACCGCCGGCTGGACGTCGTGGTCCGGGCCCGCCGCACGCTGCCGGTGGCGACGAGCGCGTTCCTGGACCTGCTGGACGGCTTCCGCCGCGAGCTGCGGGACCTGCCCGCGGGCGTCTCCTGGAACCGCGACTGAGGCCACCTCGGGATTCATGCGCAAAGCGCATTGAATGATGGGTTTCTTGTGCTGGACACGCATTTCACCGCCTCGGCAGGATGAAACGGATCGGGAGGCGAAGGAGCGCGGGTGACAGGCACGGGTCAGGAAACGGGCGGAAGCGGCCAGGGGCAGCTGCGCGGGCTGAAGGTGGTGGAGTTCGCGCACGTGGTGGCCGGGCCGATGGCCGGCTCCATGCTCGCCGACCAGGGTGCGGACGTGGTGCACGTGGAGGCCCCCGGCGCCGGCGACGCCGCCCGCGCGATGGGCCCGGTACGGGACGGCGTGCCCCTGTGGTTCAAGGTCGCCGGCCGCAACAAGCGTTCGGTCACCCTCGACCTGCACCACGCCGCCGGACGCGAGATCGCCCACCGGCTGGTCGCCTGGGCGGACGTCGTGATCGTCACCCTGCGGGCCGGACGGCTGCGCGACTGGGAGCTGGACTGGGAGGCCGTGCACCGGCTCAACCCGAAGGCGATCCTGCTGCAGATCTCGGGGTTCGGGGCGACGTCCTCGCGGGCGAACGAGCCGGGCTTCGGCAAGATGGGCGAGGCCAGGAGCGGGGTGGTGCACCTGACCGGGTTCCCCGACGGGCCGCCCGTGCACACGGGGTTCTCGCACGGGGACGCGGTCACCGGGCTGATGGGCGCGTACGCCGTGCTCGCCGCCCTCCACCGCCGCGCGGGCGACCCCGGCTTCGACGGCGAGTGGATCGACCTGGCCCTCTTCGAGCCCCTCTACCGGCTGATCGAGTGGCAGATCATCGCCTACGACCAGCTCGGCGTCGTACCCGAACGGGCGGGCAACCAGCTCGCCGTCGCTCCCGCCGCGGTGATCAACACCTACCGCTCCGGCGACGGCGAGTGGATCACCGTGACCTCCGCGACCCTCCGCTCGGTACGCAACGTGGCCCGCCTGCTCGGTCTGCCCGAGGAGGACTTCGCCACGTCGGCGCAGCAGCACGAGGGCCGGGAGACCCTGGACAAGGGCCTGCGGGAGTGGGTGGCGGCGCGGACCACGGACGAGTGCCTGGCGGAGTTCGCCCGGGCGGAGGTGGTGGCCTCGCGGGTGTTCACCGCCGCCGACATCGCCGCCGACCCGGTCTACGCCGAGCGCGGCGACATCATCACGGTCGACGACGCCGACCTCGGCCCCGTACGCATGCAGGGCGTGATCCCCCACTTCCACCGGCGGCCAGGGAAGGTCTGGCGCACCGGCCCCGCGCTCGGGCAGGACAACCACCTCGTCTACCACGAGTGGCTGGGGCTGGCCGAGGAGGAGCTGGCGGAGCTGGAGCAGCACGGTGTCATCTGAGCGCCCCCTGCTCCGTTCGCTGCTCTTCGTCCCCGGCACCAGGACGGAGTGGCTGGCCAAGGCGGAGACGGCCGGGGCCGATGCGGTCATCCTCGACCTCGAGGACGCGGTCCCCGACGACGGCAAGTCCGAGGCCCGCCGCGCGGTGGCCGCGGCGGTGGCCGGATATGCGGGGCATCTGGCCCTGTTCGTCCGCGTCAACCCGCTGGACGGCTGGGCGGGGGCCGAGGAGCTGCGGGCCGTCGCGCACGAGCGGCTCAGCGGGGTCGTGCTGCCCAAGGTGAGCGGCCCGGAGGACGTGCGCCTCGCCGACCGGCTGCTCGCCTGGTGCGAACGCGAGCGCGGCCTGCCTCGGGGCCACATCGCCCTGGTGCCGCTGCTGGAGACGGCCTCCGGGCTGCGGGCGGCGTACGACGTCGCCATGGCGGCACCGTCCCGGATCGCCTACCTCGGCGCCGTCACCGCGCCGGGCGGCGACGTCGCCCGCGCCGTCGGCTACCGCTGGACCCCGGAGAGCACGCTCGGCCTGCGCTCCCGCGTGCTCCTCGACGTGCGCGCCGCCGGGATCCCCAACCCCGTCGCGGGCCTGTGGACGAGCATCGGCGACCTGGACGGGCTGCGCTCCTTCGCCGAGCAGAACCGCTCGCTCGGCTACGAGGGCATGATGGCCATCCACCCCTCCCACGTCCCCGTCATCAACGCGGCCTTCTCCCCCTCCCCCGACGAGCTGGCCCGCTACGCCCGGCTGATCGCGGCGGTGGAGGCGGCGCAGGCCGGCGGGTCGGGAGCGGTGACGTTCGAGGGCGAGATGGTGGACGAGGCCATGGCCGCCACGGCACGGGCCGTCCTGGACCGGTACGGCCGATAAACCGGTTGCGGGCGCCGCGAGACTGAACGGCATGGAACGAACGCTGATCAGCTCCATCGCCCACCGTGACCATCCGATCGCCGCTCCCATCACGCCCGGCAACCTCGACCGCCTGCTGCTCCGGGCCGCGCTGCCGGAGGGGGCCCGCATCCTCGACCTGGGATGCGGCGAGGGCGAATGGTCGCTCCGCGCGCTCGAACTCGTCCCCTCGGCCACGGCCGACGGCGTGGACCTCTCCGCGGAGGCCGTGTCCTCGGCGGGGCGGGCGGCGGAAGCACGTGGCCTGTCCGACCGGCTGAGGCTGCACGAGATGTCCGCGGCCGAGTTCTCCTCGGAGCAGCCTTACGACCTGGTGCTCTGCGTGGGCTCGACCCACGCGTTCCAGGGTCTGAAGGGCACGATGGACGCGGTCGCCAGGTTCGTCCGGCCGGGCGGGCTGGCGCTGATCGGGGAGGGCTTCTGGGAGCGGACCCCTGCTCCCGAGGTCGTGGAAGCCATCGGCGCGTACCCCGACCTGGCGGGCACGGTGGCCGCCGCCGAGTCCGAGGGCTGGCTCGCCGTCTACGGCCACGTGAGCACCCTCGCCGAGTGGGACGAGTACGAATGGTCGTGGACCGGCACCCTGGCCCGATGGGCCGCCGCCAACCCGGGCCCCGACGGCGACCAGGCCCTCGCCGTCGCGCGGGAGCACCGCGAGCTGTGGCTCACCGGCTACCGGGAGGCGCTCGGCTTCGTCACCCTCCTGCTCCAGCGGGTCTGAGAGAGCGGCCGGACCTCTCGCCGAGAGGCCCGGCCGGCGGGGACTAGCCGTTGATCAGGGCCACCGCCAGGTCGGGGTCGAACTGCCCGGCCGGCTTGGTGGAGGCGTTGCACACGCCGTCGGAGTCACCGGGCACCTTGACCCAGAAGATGTACTCGGCGCCGCTCAACTGCCTGACCGGCGAGGCGCCGAGCTTACGCCCGGGCGGGTTGCACCAGTTGTCCTCGGGCGTGCTGTCCGAGTAGGGGCCGTTGCCGTTGCGGCTGGTGTCGATCACGTACTTCTTGGCGCCCACGGTGCCCGACAGCTGACCGTTGACCCCGACGGCGTACGTCTCGGAGTCGGTGGTCCAGAAGTAGTTCGACACGTTCACGGAGAAGCCGCGGGTGTTGGCGATGCCCGACTTGACCAGCAGCGGCGCGATGACGTCGGGCGCGAGCCAGGTGGCGTTGGCCGCGTCCAGGTAGACCCACGCGTTGGGGGCCTGGGCCTTCAGCACCTGCGTGGCGTCCAGCAGCATCGCGTACTGGTCCTCGGGATTCTTGCCGATCTTGGTCACGCACCCGGCGGCGGCGACCGCGTCGGGCTCCAGCACGACGATCGCGTGCCTGGTGCCGATGGCCTTGGCGAACTCGGTGATCCACGCGTGATAGCCGGCCGCGTCGCCCGCGCCGCCGCCCGATTGGTTGGCGCACGCGTCCCGGTTGGGGATGTTGTACGCGACCAGCATCGGCAGCTTGTCCTGGGCCTGCGCCGCGCCGACGTAGGTGTCCACGGCCTGGGTGATGTCGCCGAACCAGCCGCCGAACCACTCGAAGATCGGCTTGTTGGCGATGTTCGCGGAGATGGCCGCGGTCTGGCTCGCGTTCGGATTGGCCGTGACCCACTTGGCCGGGTTGGACTGGTTCCACACGAACAGGGAGGTCGGGCGCGTCGTCTGCGTCTCCATCAGCGACACGTTGTCGAACCGGATCGCAGGCGTCCCGCCGGACCCGCCGAGCTGAAACGTCACCTCTGCCGCCGTGTCCGTGGCGGTCGCGGCCGTGAACGGGATGCTGTAGCGCTTGCTCGACGTGGTGAGCTGCACGCCCGTGGCCAGCGACTGGTTGGTGCTGGGCGTGGCCTTGTACTGCACCGTGGCGGTGGCCTTGAAGGCGACGGTGGAGTAGGCGTCGAAGGAGAGGGTGTAGCTCTTGCCCGGGTTCAGGGCGGCGGTGGTGGGGGCGGCCACCATGGCGTCCCAGGGGTTGGCGACGACGGCCTTCACGTCCACCCGCAGCCGCTGGGCGTCGAGCGCGACCGTCGTCTGGCCGATCGCGGCCCAGGGGGCGGTGGAGCTGTCGAAGGCGCCGTTCCCGATGAGCTGGGCGGCGGCTGAAGCGGGCTGGGGGACGACGAGAACTGCTGTCAGGACGGCGGCTAAAGCCGCGGTCTTGCCTGCGATGAATCGCACGTGTGCACCTTTCGGCGGGAGTCGCGGTTGATCATTACCGACCCCGTCTGACAAGGTCAAGAGGCGAAGTATGAACGTACGCACCGGCACCGGCGGTGACGGAGCGTGCGTGCTACGGCTCCGCTATGATCGGCCGCATGGTTCCTGGCACCTTGTTTCTCTGATCCGCGTCCCTGAGCGGACATCGCAGCGCTTCCGGCGACCCGTCGGCACGGGTCCGGCCGAGCGCTCTGTTCCGCGTTCTTCGACGCGTTGACCGCCGGCTTCCGGCATCCACCGAGAAACGAGTGCATTTCCATGACTTCCCGTTCCCTGTCAGGGCACACGACTGTCCTCAACACCCTCGACCCCGCCGACCCCGACCTCGACGACCTCGAGCCGCTGCGCGGCGTGGTCGGCGACGCCCAGGTCGTGGCCGTCGGCGAGGGCGCCCACTTCGTCCGCGAGTTCAACCTCGCCCGTGCGCGGCTGCTGCGCTTCCTCCTCGAACGCTGCGGGTTCACCGACGTGGCGTTCGAGCTCGGATCCGCGGACGCCGCCGCCGTCAACGCCTGGCTGGCCGGCGAGGGCGACGAGGCCGACCTCCTCCGGCTGGCCGGGCCCCTCACCCGCGGTGTGTTCGGAGAGCTGCTGCGCTGGCTGCGCCACTACAACCGGAGCAGGTCACGGCCCGTCCGGATCGTGGGGATCGACCTGCCCAACACCCTCACCCTGCGGCCGGACCTCGACCCGGTCGCCGAATACCTGCGGCTGGTCGACCCGGACCTCGACGACTTCGTGGCCGGCGTCCTGCGCGCGGCCGACGAGATCACCGGCGGCTCGGCCGCCGTGTCGGCGCCCGCGTGGGGCGCTCTCGACCCGGCGTTCCGCGACTCCCTCACGGCGGGCCTGTCCCGGCTGTCGCTGCGGCTGCGGGCGCTCGAACCGCTCTACGTCTCCCGCGCCGACCGGCACCGTTACGACACGGCCCGCCGCCACCTGGATGCCGCCCGCCACACCGACTACATGCTCCGGGCCATGAACGACCTGTTCTCCGGCGCGGGCCTGCCAGGTGACACGTCGGCGCGCGACCACTACATGGCCGCGGCCGTACGGTGGCATCTGGAGAGGGCCGGCGCCGGCGCGCGAGTCGTGCTGGTGGCCCACAACAACCACATTCAGAAGACCCCCGTCACCTTCGGCGGCCACCTGGCCGGCCTGCCGATGGGCCACTACCTGGCACGCGACCTCGGCCCGCGCTACCGCGCCGTGGCGCTGACCCACACCGCCGCCCAGGTGCCGGAGATGATCGTCCCCGCCGAGGGCTCCCCGGTCGGGTTCACGCTCGACGTCGTCGGCCTCGACGCCCCGGCTCCCGGGAGCGTGGAAGGGGCCCTCGTGGACGCCGGGCTCGGCGGGGCCGTCACCCTGACCGACCTGCGTACGGGGCCGCCGCTGGACCGCATCCGGTCGCAGAGCGCGACCGTGGACACGCCGCTGCACCAGGCCTTCGACGCGGTCGTGTGCACTCCCACCACGACGGCGGACTCGTCGACCATGTTTGGAGCATCCTCATGAACCTCACCAACGCCGTCGTCACCGGCGCCGCCGGCGGGATCGGCAGGGCGCTGGCCGCCCGGCTCCGCTCGGACGGGGCACGGGTCGTGCTCGCCGACGTCGACGAGACGGCGCTCGCCGAAGCCGCGGCCGAGCTGGGGGCCGAGGCCGTCCGGACCGACGTCTCCGACGCCGCGCAGATGGAGGCGCTGGCCGCCGCCGCCCCGGACGTCGATCTGGTCTGCCTGAACGCGGGCATCGTCGGCCGGGACCTGGGCGCTCCGTGGGAGGTGAGCCCGCAGGACTGGGACCGGGTGTTCGCGGTGAACGTGGGCGGCGTGGTCAACGGGCTGCGCGCGTTCGTCCCGCGGCTGCTCGCGTCCGGCCGGCCGGCGCACATCCTGATCACGGCTTCGCTGGCGGGGCTCGTCACGTTCCCGGCCGGTGGCGCGTACGCGGCCTCCAAGCACGCCGTCGTCGCCCTCGCAGAACAGGCGGCGCTGTCGCTGGCCGGCACGCCGGTCGGCGTGACGATGCTGTGCCCGGCCCTGGTCCGCACCGGCATGTCGCCCGACGGCGAGGACCCCGCGGACATCGCGGACCAGGCCCTCGCGGCGGTGCGGGCGGGCGCCTTCACCGTGGTGCCGGAGGGCTGGCCGGCCGCGATCACGCGGCGCGCCCACCGGCTGGCGACCGGAGCGCCCCCGGAGATGCCGGCCGCCGGGTGATTTTGACCCCCAGGTCCAGAAACTGCTAGCGTCGTAGCCATGGGGAGGCCGAAGCAGTTCGATCCGGACGTGGCCGTCGGGCACGCCATGGACGTGTTCTGGCGCAAGGGCTACGCGGCCACCACGCCGCAGGACCTGGTGGACGCGCTCGGCATCGGCAAGGGCAGCCTCTACAACGCCTTCGGCAGCAAGCACGCGCTGTTCGAGGCGGCGCTGAGCCGCTACCGCGACAGCCAGGCGGCGGCGCTGATCGAGATGCTGGAGGAGCCGGGCCCCGTCAAGGACAGGTTGCGCAGGGCGCTGCGCCTCCTGTCCGAGATGGACCTGGCCGACCCCGACCGGCGCGGCTGCATGGCCGTGAACACCGCGGCCGAGCTCGGCCAATCGGACGAGAGCGCGGCGCAGCTCGTGCGGCGGATGTTCGACCGCACTGAGGACGCCTTCCGCGCGCTGGTCGAGGAGGGCCGGCGCACGGGCGAGATCGCCGCCGACCGGGACGCCCGGGCGGTCGGGAGCCTGCTGCTGAACACCGTCGTCGGCATGCGCCTGCTGGCGCGCGTCGCCGACGGCCCGGACCGCCTCACCAGAGTGGTCGACGCGGTCGTCGACTCCCTCTGACCCGACCCCCGCCGGGATTTACCGCACCCTCATTTTGTACCTTGAGTTCAAGAAAATGGGAGAGATCATGAAGCTCGGACTCGAATCCAAGACCGCCGTCGTCACCGGCGCCAGCCGGGGCATCGGCCTGGCCACCGTGCGGACCCTGATCGACGAGGGGGTACGCGTCGTCGGCGCCGCCCGCACCATCACGCCCGAACTGGAGAAGTCGGGCGCCATAGCGGTGCCGGCCGACCTGAGCACCCCCGGCGGGGTCGCCACCCTCATCGACACCGCCCTCGCCGAGCTGGGCGGTATCGACCTGCTGGTCAACAACGTGGGCGGCGGAGACGCCGTGGAGCCGGTCGGCTTCCTCGACACCGGCGACGCGGAGTGGGCCGCCATCTTCGACGTCAACCTGCTCAGCGCCGTCCGCGTCACCAGGGCCGCCCTGCCCAGCCTGATCGAGCGGCGCGGCTCGGTGGTGAACGTCTCGTCCATCAACTCCCGGCTCCCGGCCGCCGGCCCCGTCGCCTACAGCGCCGCCAAGGCCGCCCTGACGGCGCTCGGCAAGTCCCTCGCCGAGGAGTTCGGGCCGCGGGGCGTCCGCGTCAACACCGTCTCGCCCGGCGTCGTCCGTACCGCACTCTGGGACGACCCGGACGGCTTCGGCGGCAAGATGGCCGCTCTGGCGGGCGCGGACCACGCCGCGTTCCTGGAGGGGATCCCGGCGGCGTTCGGCATCACCACGGGCCGTATCACCGAGCCGCGGGAGGTGGCGGCGCTGATCGCGTTCCTGCTGTCGGACGTCGCCGGGAACATCACGGGCTCGGACCACATCATCGACGGCGGCACCGTGAAGACCCTCTGACGGCCATGATCGTCTTGGGCGGCGCTGTGTGGTTCTCTGGGGGAATGTGGCCGAGATAACCGGCAGTCACCCGGCGGCTCCGCACGGGATGCCATTCGTCGTGGGCCGCACGCGTCGGCGATCTCCGTAGCACAGAGGGTTACGTCGAGCTACGTTGGGCGCATGATGAAGATCATCACCCAACGGGAGTTCCGCAACAACTCCGCCGCCGTCATGGATCAGGTTGAGGCAGGCGAGGTCTTTCACGTCACCCGCAACGGAGTCGAGATCGCGGAGTTGCGACCGATTTCACGCCGACGGCGCTTGAGCGCTGAAGAGCTCGTCGCCAGACACCGCCGACTTCCAGTCGTGGACTACGCAGCGATGTGTCGAGAGGCGGACGAGTTCTTCGACTCCGAGGACCGCATCGACGACGACCCGCGATGACTGAGAGGCACAGTGCCGGAGTGATAGACACGTGGGTTTACATTGATCTCGCCGAGATCTCTCCCGCTGATCTCCCGGCTTATCCCGAGCTCACAGCCATCACGCTTGCCGAACTTCACCAAGTTTGGCCATGGCCAAGGATCAGGCCACCCGAGCCGCGCGCATGGAGAAGCTGGGGGCTGCGGTGACCGACTTCGAGCCACTGCCCTTCGATGCCGACGCGGCGGCTCGCTACGGCAGCCTTGTCGCACTGACGCTCGCCGCGAAGCGTGACCCGCGACCTCGCCGAATGGACCTCATGATCGCCGCAGTCGCCTCCAGCCGAATGTTGCCGCTCTTCACGCGTAACACCGACGACTTCGTCGGACTGGAAAGCTTGGTCACCGTCGTTCCCGTGTAGACATCAATTCCTGGACGGCCCTACATGATGAGATTGGGGAGACGCCGTCCCAGTGCGCCGTGCGGGAGTCACGCGGTGGACATCCACCCCACGCAATGGCGGCAGCTCGACGACTATCTGTAGGGCGCTTGTCCGCACGTCGATTGACCCGACGGCGAGGTCTGGGGCCCCTGTCCAACGAAGCTTGCCTGATCCAGTCGGCAGGGTGGGCCGAAGTCGGCCCAGTCGCCCGCGATGCATCGATGATCCGGCTTAGAGCTCCTAACACCTGGTTCGGAGCTCTTAGCAGGCTGGAATCGGCACGGCCGACGGCTGCCACTCTCGCCTGATCAACCCGAACACCCATGAGTCGGACACCTCGCCGTTTACGACGCAGTCTTCCCGCAACGTCCCTTCACGTACGAATCCGATCTTCTCCAGAACCCGGGCAGATGCCACGTTGCGCGTATCGGCCTCGGCCTGAACACGATTCAGGTCCAGTGTGTCGAATGCCCACCGCACCAACGCGTGCGCGGCCTCCGTCGCGAAGCCGCGGCCCCACATCGCCCCATCGAGGCAGTAGCCCAGCGCCGCACTGCGGTAGTCCGGGTTCCATCGGGTCAGACTGCACCAGCCGACGAAGGCCCCGTCAGAAGCACGGTCGATGGCCACCCGCGCCCCGGTGCCTTCGTCCGCCATCTTCCGGCAAGCCGCGATGAAGCGCTCGGCGCGGGCCCGTTCGGTCCACGGCGGGGAGTCCCAGTAGCGCATCACGTAGGTGCTGCTGTGCAGCGCGAAGAGGGGGTCCGCGTCGGAGTCGGTAAAGGGGCGCAGTCGCAGGCGAGCGGTGTGCAGTATGGGGGTGGCCAGAGTCATGCGCCTCATCTTGCGTCCTCAGGGGGCGGGCAGACCACCGAATATCCGAGCCCGTCCGGTCCTCACGACTTGGGACCTCCAACACAATGATCAGCGGGCCGAGGGCCATGAAAGCCTCGTGGATGTCATCGCGGATCTCCCAGCGGATACGCAGCCGACCGAACCAGTGCGGCAGTGCGATGGTCTGCTCGATCACCCAGCGGTGGACGCCCAGGCCGGAGCCATGCCCGGCACCTCGGCGGGCGATCATCGGCTTCACGCCGGTGGCCCAGACCAGCCGCCGGTACTTGTCGTGGTCGTACCCTCTGTCGGCGTACAGCACCTTGGGCCGTCGGCGGGGCCGGCCACGCCGCCCGCGCACGGGCGGAATCGACCTCAGCAGCGGCACCAGCTGGGTGACGTCGTTGCGGTTACCGCCGATCAGACTCAGCGCGCCAGAGGGATGCCGTTGCCGTCGGCGATCACGTGATGTCTGGAGCCCGTCTTCCCACGGTCGACCCGGCTCGGACCCGTTTTGGGCCGCTCTTCAGCGCCCGGACGTGAGAGCTGTCAATCACCGCGAACTCTGGCTACTGCCAGCCGAATGCAGCCAGTGCTACGCCGGCTGCGCCGACGACCCGATCAACTGGCGAAGGGCTGATAGACGAGATCAACCGACGACGGGCCCCGCTTCCGGTACTCGCCTTGAGGGCGAGGCTCTACCCATGTCACGCCTGGGCG
Source organism: Nonomuraea sp. NPDC003201 (assembly GCF_053590415.1). Taxonomy (NCBI): domain Bacteria; kingdom Bacillati; phylum Actinomycetota; class Actinomycetes; order Streptosporangiales; family Streptosporangiaceae; genus Nonomuraea; species Nonomuraea sp. NPDC003201. The sequence continues at coordinate 44,096 of NZ_JBSFTC010000009.1, read as the reverse complement.
CGTTACAGCGGGGGGTGGCAGTCGCCTATCGGTGAAGGCTGGAACCGGCATTTACCTTACCCGCCCCGGAACGTAGTCGTACGATTACGATAAGCGACTCGTCTAGACGTAGGAGGCCGGCATGGGAAAGCACAAGGGCGAGGAGCCCAGCCTGAAGCCGTTCACGCCCCCGAAGGAGAGGAAGAGCCAGAACGACGGAGACGGCAGCGAGGGCAAGCGCGGCAGCGGTGACGGGGACAAGAAGGACGGCAAGTGACCCTCGACCTGGACGCCCGCATTGATGGCCTCATCGACGCCATCAGCGAGCGCCGCCCGGTCAGTGGCGCCATCGACAAGGCGTTGCGGTCCGTGCCCCGGCATCGGTTCGTGCCCCCTGCCGGGGTCGTTCTCACCGGAGGCGGCCCCCGCCTCATCGACCGGCACGCCGACCCGGACACCTGGTGGGCCACGGTGTACGGACCGGATGCCATCGTGACGCAGCTCGATGCCGGCGCAACCGACATCCGCGAGGTGGACGGGCGCTACACCTCCTCCAACTCCGCCCCGGGGACCGTCGTCGATCTGCTCACCCTGCTTGATCCGGAGCCGGGTGATCGGGTGCTGGAGATCGGCACGGGCACGGGCTGGACCGCCGCGCTGCTGTCCCACCTGGTCGGCGAGCACGGCGTCGTGACCTCCATCGAGGTCGACCAGGCCGTCGCCGAGCAGGCGGGAAAGACGCTGGCCGCAGCTGACGTGCACCCGCGCCTGATCGTCGGTGACGGGGCGGACGGGTGGGCCGAGGGAGCGCCGTACGACCGGGTCCACGTCACCTGCGCCGTCCACACGGTGCCGTACGCATGGGTCGAGCAGACTCGGCCGGGCGGCGTGATCGTGGCGCCGTTCTCGCCCGGCTTCGACGTCGACCTCTCCGTGCGGCTCGTGGTCAGGCCGGACGGGGTCGCCGTCGGCCGGTTCCCCGGCTGCACGTCGTACATGCTGATGCGCTCGCAGGACGGATCCCCCGTCTCCGACGACGACGGCAGCGGCCGACGGTCCACGACCCGGGTCGACCCGCGCACGATCGCGCACACGCCGGCGGGGGCGGGGCTGGCCATGTCGGCTCTCACCGGCCTGCACATCCGCGAGGTCGACGAGGGGGACCGTTTCGTGCTGTACGTGGTCGACCCTGCCGACCCGGCCCACTGGGCGGCGGCGGTTCACGACCCGGACGGCGATCACCTCGCGTACCAGCTCGGCGATCGGTCCCTGTGGGATGAGATCACCGACGCTTACGCACAGTGGGTGTCCTGGGGGGAGCCGGACCGGGAGCGGTTCGGCATGACCATCACGCGGGAGGGGCAACGGATCTGGCTGGACAATCCGGGGCGTCCGCTGGGCCGCGCCGGGGCCTGAGCATGCGGAGAGCGGCCGTCTCTGGCCAGGCGTCAGGCCCTCGACCAGGGAGATTGTGCACCCGTGCTGGAACTCGTTGTCCGCGGCGATACTCAGCGCGTCGATTGACCTGGCGGGTTCGGCAAGGCTCCCAACCGCGATCGCTCAACGAAGCTTGCCTGATCCAGTTGGCAAGGTGGGCAGAAGGCGGCCCACCGCCTCGTAGGTCAAGGGGTGCGCCGAAGGCGCCCAGACAAGAACGTCTGAGCGCCTTCGGCGCGAAGCGCCCCATTGCGAAGGCCGTTGGCCTCGGGGGGGTCCAGCAGGTTGAACCTGGACGAGCCGCGGTCCGCCTACACCGGGGTGTGCATGTGGCGGGTCAGGGCGTGTTCCACCAGGGTGATCAAGGTGGATTTCACCGACTCCCGCTGCCTGGCGTCCAGGCGCACGATCGGGATGTGGCCGCCGATCGACAGGGCCTCGCGGAGTTCGTCCTCCGCGTGCGCGAACTGCCCGTCCCAGCCGTTGATGCCGATCACGAACGGCAGCTTCGCCTCTTCGAAATAGTCGATCGCGGGGAAGCTGTCCGCCAGGCGGCGCGTGTCCACGAGGACGACCGCGCCGATCGCACCGCGTACCAGGTCGTCCCACATGAACCAGAAGCGGTGCTGTCCGGGCGTGCCGAACAGGTAAAGGATCAAGTCGCGATCGAGCGAGACCCGGCCGAAGTCCATGGCCACGGTCGTGGTGGTCTTGTTCGGTGTGAGGGAGACGTCGTCCACGTGCGCGGAGGCGTCCGTCATGACCGCTTCGGTGGTGAGCGGCAGGATCTCCGATACCGCACCCACGAATGTCGTCTTCCCCACGCCGAAGCCCCCGGCCACGACGATCTTCGTCGAGGTTAGGCCGGGGCTAGAGCCTGCGAAGTCCACTGAGCACCCTTTCGAGCAAGTTGAGGTCCGGCTTTCCGGCGTCCAGCGCAGGCTGGTGCACGCGGATCAGGCCCTCGGACGCCATGTCGGCGATCAGCACCCGGACCACGCCAAGGGGCTGGCGTAAAAGGGCGGAGATCTCGGCAACCGACCGGACGTTCCGGGTCAGTTGAATAATCGCCTGATACTCCGGACTAAGTAGGGAAATGTCTTGGTATTCCGACGTCACGGAGGACACCAATGCCTCCATGGCGAACTTCATCCGCGGAGCGGTACGCCCCCCGGTCACGGCATAGGGCCGTACCAGGGAGCTCTGCTTCTGCGGACGGGGAGCCGCCGGATGCGGCGGAGTGCTATCACCAGCCCAACCCTGACCTGACACCATGATCTCCTGTCACCGCCCCACTAGCGGGGGCGGGCCGCTTGCAGCTCGGCGCGTACGGCCGGCGTCAGCACCTGGCCCGCTCGCTCGACCAGCAGGGTCATCTGGTAAGCTACCAGGCCCATGTCACAGTCGGGAGCAGCCAGGACCGCCAAACAGGACCCATCACTGATGGACATGATCATCAAGAGCCCACGCTGCATCTCGATAACGGTCTGGGTCACCATACCGCCCTCGAAGACCCGCGCGGCCCCCTGGGTCAGGCTGATCACGCCGGACGCCACAGCGGCGAGCTGGTCGGCCCGATCCTTGGGAAAACCCTCGGAGAAGGCCAGCGGCAAACCGTCAGACGACACCACGACCGTGTGGGCGACGCCCGGCACGTTGTTCACGAAATCCGTGATCAACCAACTGATGCCGCGCGCTCCCTGGCTCATTTCTCTCATTTGTCCTCCTCATTCTCTTCGCCCCGGGTGAACGCTCGGCCCTGGCGGACGCCCTGCTGGAAGCTGGAGAGCCGGCTGCGCAGCCGCTCGGGTGAGATCTGCGGTGCCGGTGACGAAGCCTGGGGTTCGGCGAGGCTGGCCGTACCGGGCACCAGGTTGGCCTTCGGCACGCGACGGGGCAGGCCCGAGGACGTCGTGCCGCCCTGCGCGGGCTGCGCGGCGGCCTGCGCGGCCTGGAAGCCGGAGTCCGCGGGCGAGGACCATGTCGCGCCCGCCCCGGACGCACCGGGCGTGCGCCGCGGCAGCCCCGACGGGGACTGCGCGGGAGCGACCGGGGTCGGGTCGGCGGGCACTGCCGGATGCACGGCCGTGGTCTCCGGCTCGGGCTCGTAGGAAGCGGCCTCGTAGGAAGCGGGCTCGTAGGAAGCGGCCTCGTAGGGAGCGGGCTCGCTGTGCGGCTGCAGCACCTCGGGCTCCGGCCGCCGGAACCAGTCGGACCCGACCGACGAGAAGATCGGCAGGAACTCGTCGCCCTGCTCCTCCATGGGCGAGCTGCGCACCACGGGGAGCGGGCCGGTCATGTCCTGCGAGGAGTAGTCGCCGGGCCCGAACCTGTCGTAGTTGGACTGCCCGTTCTGCTGGAACGGGTCGGCGGGCTTGAGGTCATCCGCGAACGGCGAGCGGTACGACTCCCCGAACTGCGGCTGCGGACGATCCTCGGACTCGAACAGCGACCTGCGCGGCACCGGGTCGGCGAACGACGACCACCGCGGCTCCTCCTGCGGCTGCTTGGGCGGCTCGGTGGCGAAGGACGGCCAGCGCGGCTCCTCCTCCTGCAGGGGCGGCGGCTGCTCCGAGAAGGACGGCCACCGGTTCTCCGCGAACGAGTTGGGCTGCGGCGCGGGAGGCGGCGTCTCCTCGGCGAACGACGGCCAGCGCGGCTCCCCGAACGGCTGCTCCCCGAACGGCTGCTCGCCAAACGGCTGCTGCGCGGGCGCAGGGGGCTCCTCGGCGAAGGACGGCCAGCGCGGCTGGTCGCCGTTCTGCGAGCTCTGCGGCTGCTCGGTGTAGGGCGACTGGCGCTCCCCGAACGGCTGCTGCTCACCGAACGGCTGCTGCTCGCTGAAGGGCTGCTGCTCGCTGAAGGGCTGCTCACCGAACGGGCGGTCCGCGGCGGGCCGGTCGTTGAACGCGGCGGGCTGCTCGTTGAACGGCGCCTGCTGGTCGCCGCCGAAGGGAGCCCAGTTGCCGCTCCCCGGCACCGGCAGCGACCCCGGCCACTGCGTGTCCACCACGTGCTCGGGACCGTCGCCGGAGGGCGCCGCGCCGTAGGAGGCGGACCCGTTCCGCGAAGGCTCCGCGAACATGCTCGGGTCGAAGTCCGTGAACGCCTCGTACTGCCCGCCCTGCTGCGGCCCGCCCAGGCCGTTGCTGATGAGCATGTCCGGCATGAAGACCAGCGCGCTCAGACCGCCCGTCTCCCGGGGGCTGAGCTGCACGCGGACGCCGTGGCGCAGGGCCAGGCGGCCGACCACGAACAGGCCCATGCGCCGCGACACCGACACGTCCACGACGGGCGGGTTCGCCAGGCGCCAGTTGGCCTCGGAGAGCTCCTCCTGGTTCATCCCGATGCCCAGGTCGTTGATCGACACGAGCACGCCGCCCTCGGCGGGGGTGCTGGTGACCTGGACCTTGCTCTCGCGGGGGGAGAACGAGATCGCGTTCTCGATGAGCTCGGCGAGCAGGTGGACGGCGTCGGTGACGGCCGGGCCGACGATCAGCGTGCCGGACGGGATCTGGATCTGGACCCGCTCGTAGTTCTCGACCTCGGACAGCGAGGCGCGGGCGATGTCGACCAGCGGCACCGGCTCGCTCCACTTGCGCGCGGCCTCCTGGCCGGCGAGGACCAGGAGGTTCTCGCTGTTGCGGCGCATGCGGGTGGCCAGGTGGTCGAGGCGGAACAGGTTCGCGAGCCGCTGCTCGTCCTCCTCACCCTGCTCCAGACCCTCGATGAGCTGCAGCTGCCGCTCGACCAGCGTCTGGCTGCGGCGGGAGAGGTTGACGAACATGGCGTTGACGTTCGCCCGCAGTTTGGCCTCGTCGCCGGCCAGCCGGATCGCCTCGCGGTGGACCTCGTCGAAGGCCTGCGCGACCTCGCCGATCTCGTCGCGGGTGTTGATGCCGACCGAGGGCGTCTCGGGTATCTGCGCGTTGTCGCCGGACTCGCGCAGCACGCGGACGGTCTCGGGCAGCCGGGTCGTGGCGACCTGGAGCGCCTCGGCGCGCAGCCGGCGCAGCGGGCGGACCAGCGAACCGGCCACGCGGGTGGTGAAGACCAGGACGAGGAGCAGCAGGACCAGGATCACCGCACCGGAGATGATCGCGTTGCGCTGCTCGGTGTCGCTCAGCTCGCGGGTCCTGGCCACGATCTTGGTGGCCAGACCGTCCTCGACCTTGCGCATGGCGTTGCCGGACAGCGTGGTCGACTCGTACCAGTTGCCGAGGTCGCGGCGGGTGGTGACGTCGAGGTCCCGGATCTCGTTGTACTCGCGCATCTGGGCGAGCGCGCGCTGGCGCATGGCGTCGGCGAGGTCGATCTGCAGGCCCCTGACGCCCTTCTGGTACGCGTCCAGGTCCTTGGAGCTGGCCTCCTGCTCGAAGGCGGCCAGCTCGGCCTGCTGCTTGTTCCAGGAGCCCAGGAAGTCCGACAGGTCGTCGTTGTCCAGCTTCCGCTGGACGAGCGCCACGATCAGGATGATCTGCTGGCGGGAGATCTCCTCCTTGACCCGCTGCAGCGAGCCGAGCGCGGCCACGTCACCCTGGAGGGTGTCGTCGTTGACGCCGGCGCCCAGGTCGCCCTCGATCGCGGAGAAGACGCCGATCATGGTGGTGTACGTGCTGATGGCGGCACGCGGCGGCACGTTCGAGACCATCGACTCGCGGAGGCTGTCGAGACCGGCGAGCCACCGGCGCATGTTGGCGACGCCCTCGATGACACGCGCGGAGTGCGCGGCGTCGATGGCGTTCGCCGCGCTGAGCGCCTGCTTCTTGGCCGTGTCCGTCGCCTGCCGCTGCGTCTTGAGCTGGACGAGGCGCTGGCCTCTGCTGCGGTCGGAGACGTACCACGCGGTGAGCGTTCGCTCCTTGCCGAGCTCGTGGTTGAGCGCACCGATGCGCTGCACCAGCTCGGCGACCTGGGTGAGCCGGCGGTACTCGGCGTTGGTGCCGATGGCGTTGGCCAGCTGCACGCCGGCGAGCAGCACGCCCACCACCGTGGGGATGAGGATCAGCGCGACCAGCCTGGAGCGCACACGCCAGTTCCCCAGCCGGAAACGTCCGCCTGTGTACTCCCCTGACCTCGTGTGCCTGGGGTCTTTCGTCCTCACTGACTCTCGCAACCTCTCGCCGATACGTGCTCGAAAGAAATCAGACACGCGTGTGGCGCATGGGATTCGTTCCGGCTGGGTAATTGGAACACAACCCGTACCAGATCGGCCAACCGAACATATCCCATCACACGTGCCCAAAGGGTCACTTTGGGCAACATATCGCCGTACACGTCTTCAGGCGGGCCGGAACGAATCCCGCTCGACCGGTGCCGCGTGCTTCACCATCAGGTGCCGCGTCACCGAATACTCCTGCACCGCCTCCTGGCTCATGTCCTTGCCGAACCCGCTGCCCTTCACCCCGCCGTGCGGCGCCTCGCTGGCGATGGGCAGGTGGTCGTTCACCCAGGTCACGCCCACATCGAGCCGGTGTGAGACGCGCATGGCCCTGGAGACGTCACGCGACCACACCGACGAGGCCAGACCGTACCGCGTGTCGTTGGCCAGTCTGACCGCCTCGTCCTCGCCGTCGAACGGTAGCGCCACGAGCACGGGTCCGAAAAGTTCACCTTGGACGATCTCGCTGTCCTGGGCGACGTCGGTCACGAGCGTGGGCGGGTAGAAAAATCCGGGGCCGTCGATCGGGGCGCCTCCGTGGAGCACGCGCCCGCCGGCCCTGGAGACGAACCCGTGCACCCGGTCCCGGTGCGCGGCCGAGATCAGCGGGCCGATGTCCGTGGCCGGGTCCCAGGGGTCACCGACGGTTATTTCGGCAAGAGTTGCCCGCAGTGCCTCGATCGCGTCCGCGTACACCTCGCGGGCGACGTAGACGCGGGTGGCGGCCGTGCAGTCCTGCCCGGTGTTGTACGTCGCCCCCATCGCCACCCCGCGGGCCATCTCCGCGAGGTCGGCGTCCTCGAAGACCAGCGCGGGCGCCTTGCCGCCGAGCTCGAGGTGCACCCGCTTGAGCGTGGCCGCGGCCCCGGTCATGACCGCCCGGCCCGTCTCCGTGGAGCCGGTGACGCTGACCATGTCCACGCCCGGGTGGGTGACCAGCGCCTGGCCGGCCTCGGCGTCCCCGGTGATCGCCTGGACGAGCCCGTCGGGCGCGCCCGCCTTGGCGAACAGCTCGGCCAGCCGCAACGTCGTACGCGGCGTCTGAGGGGCCGGCTTGATCACCACGGCGTTGCCCGCGGCCACCGCCGGCCCGACCTTCCAGACGGCCATGACGAACGGGAAGTTCCACGGCGCGATCGACCCCACCACCCCGACGGGACGGCGCAGCAGGACCGAGGTGTAGCCGGGGCTGAAGACACCGGCGCCCGAGCCTTCGAGGGAACGGGCGGCCCCGGCGAAGAAGCGCAGGTTGTCGGCGGCGAACGGCAGCTCGCCGTCCCTGAACACCGACGCGGGCTTGCCCGTCTCCTCCACCTCGAGCCTGGTCAGCTCCTCGGCGTCGGCCTCCACCAGGTCGGCCACCCGCAGCAGCAGCCGCGCCCGGTCGGCCGGGGTGGTCTGCGACCACTCCTCGAAGGCCGCGCGGGCCCGGTCGACGGCGGCCGAGACGCCCTCCACCGGGGTGTCGGGAATCTCGGCGCACGGCAGCCCGGTGGCGGGGTTGATCAGTTCACGCATGGAAATTCATGTCCTCACTGGCCGAGCTGCTCGATCAGGTCGGCGGCCTTGCGCAGGCCGTCGCGACCCCTGATCTCCTCGCCCGCGGCGGCGAGCCGGGCGCGCAGCTCGGTGTCCCCGAGCAGCCGCTCGACCGCGCCCTTCAGTTCTTCGTCGGTGAAGGTGTAGGTGGAGAGCCTGACACCATAGCCCAGCTCGTCGGCCCGCTGGGCATTGTCGTACTGGTCCCAGAAGAGCGGCAGCAGGATCATCGGCTTGCCGAAGTGCAGCGCCTCGGTGGTCGTGTTGTTGCCGCCGTGCGTGATGACCAGGTCACACAGTGGGATGATCTTAGTCTGCGGGAGGAACTCCGCGCCCCACATGTTGTCGGCGAGCTTGATCTCCTCGTGCAGCGGGCCCTTGGAGACGATGTACTGGTGCGGCGTGGTGGCCAGCACGTCGATGACGCGCTGCATCAGCTCCACGTCGGAGGAGCCCAGCGAGCCGAGCGAGAAGTAGACCAGCGACCCCTCGGTGCGCGCGTGCTCATGGTCGCGCCCGCTTCGCTCCTCGTTGGCTCCTCCGTCGCTCTCTCGTCGCGAGCTCCTGCGCTCGAAGGGCAGCGTGAACGCCTCATCCGTCTCACGCACCGACGAGTCGAGGCGGTGCCAGGAGTCGCCGAGCGGGCGGGCGTCGGCGTAGTCGAGGATCTCGGGGTAGACGTAGAGGTTCAGGTCGCCCTCGTGGATGAAGTCGAGGTCGGGCAGCGGCTCGGTGCCCTGCTCGACGCACCACTCGTTGAAGGCGGCCCACAGCTCGCGGTGGGTGCGGTCGTACTCGGCGCGGAAGGCCGCCCACTCCGAGCGGTCGTCGGCCGGCAGGCCGGAGAAGACCGGCGCGATGTTCTCGCCGCGCACCTCCAGCGGGTTGCAGGAGACGATGCGGACGAACTTCTTGCCCGCGGTGAGCAGCGCCGGGAACGTGATCACGTTGTCCTCGACGATCACGTCGGGGTTGACGCGCTCGATGATCGCCTTGAGCTGCGGCTCGCAGTACTTCACGCCGTCGATCAGCGAGTCCCAGATCGGCTTGGTGACGGTGTCGAGCTGCTCCAGGGTGCTCTTGCGGTACTCGGGGGCGGTCTCGCGGATGAAGTCCTTCCAGAACTGCCCCGGGTCCTGCTCCTCCGCGGCGTCCTCGGGCGGCGGGGCGAGGTCGACGAGGTCCTCCTCGAAGCCGAGCGCTTCGAGCTTGCCCTTCCACGACGCCTCCGCGGCGAAGACGACGCGGTGGCCGCGGCGGCGGAGGATGTCGCCGATGCCGATCGAGTTGTTGGTGGGCCCGTAGGCGCTTTCCGGCATGAACAGGATGGTGAGAGACATCGAGACTCCGGGGAAACTCATCAATTTGAAGAGGAATTCAAGAACTGATCTAGCGTGAAGGTCAAGTAACAGGCACTATGGTCACGGCTAACTGAACAGCAGCCAAACGAGTGAAGGCGGTGGGGGTGGCTCAGCGTAAGAGCCGTAGTGACCGGCGCATCGACTTGATCGAGGCCGCGCGCAGGGCCATCATCCGTCACGGCATCGACGGCGTACAGCTCTCGCACGTCGCCGAGGAGGCCGGTCTGACCTCCGGCGCGGTGCTCTACCACTACCCCGACCTCAGCGAACTGCTGGTCGAGGCGCAGCACGCGGGCATGGAACGTTTCTACGAGCAGCGCGTGCGGCAGCTCACCACGCTCACCGACCCGGTCGAGAAGCTGGTGCTCACGATCAAGTCCGGACTGCCGACCGGCTCGCTCGACCCCGACGTCCGCCTGCTCAACGAGCTGGGCGGGGCCGCGGGCCGCCACCGGGTCTACGGCGTGCTGCTCACCTCCCTCTACGACCGCCAGGTCTCGATGTACCAGGCGGTCCTGGACACCGGCGCCGCGCTGGGGGTGTTCAGGCTGAGCGCCGACTCGCTGACGATCGCCCGCAACCTGGTGGCGCTGGAGGACGCGTACGGCTACCGCATCACGGCCAGGCACCCGGTGATCGGCCCGGCCGAGGCGGCCGAGCTGATCCTCTCGTACGCCCGCGCTGCCACGGGCAACGACCTGGCCCGCTGAGCTCACCGGTCGACCGCCATGATGACCGCGTCCTCGGCCTTCCAGCGCACCTTGACCTTCGCGCCCGCCTTCACCGTGCTCGCGCCCTGCACGGCGACCAGCACCGGCTTGACGTGGCCCGGCACGTCCACGGAGATGTGCGACACGCCTCCGTAGAAGCTGACGTCCAGGACGCTGCCCTTGAGGCCGCGGGTGGCGCTCTCGCCGGCCAGCTCGACCTTCTCCGGCCGGATCGCCAGCAGCGCCTTGGCGCCCGCCTCGAGCTCTTCGAGCGGGGCGCCGGCCAGCATGCCGAAGTCTTCGGTCTTGATGCCGTCGAGGCCGCTGGCCGTGCCGTGGAAGAGGTTGTTGGCGCCGACGAAGTCGGCCACGAACGCCGTGCGGGGCCGCTCGTAGAGCGCGATCGGCTCGTCCACCTGCCGCACCTTGCCGCTGTCGAAGACCGCGATGCGGTCGGCCAGCGACATGGCCTCCTCCTGGTCGTGCGTGACCACCACGAACGTGATGCCCACCTCGTGCTGCAGCCGCTTGAGCTCCAGCTGCATGTCGGCGCGGACCTTCTTGTCCAGGGCCGACAGCGGCTCGTCGAGCAGCAGCAGGCGGGGCCGCTTGACGATGGAACGCGCCAGTGCGACCCGCTGCCGCTGGCCGCCGGAGAGCTGGGCGGGCCTGCGGTCCGCGTGCGCCGACAGCCCGACGGTCTCCAGCACCTCGCCGACGCGCTGCTTCACCTCCTGGCGGGGCAGCCGCTCGCGCTCCAGGCCGTAGGCCACGTTCTTGGCCACGGTCATGTGGGGGAACAGCGCGTACGACTGGAACATGAGGCTGATCGGCCGCCGGTTCGGCTGCTTGGACAGCAGGTCCTCGCCGTCCAGCGTCACCGTGCCCCGGTCGGGCGTCTCGAACCCGGCGATGATGCGCAGCAGCGTGGTCTTGCCGCAGCCCGAAGGGCCGAGCAGGGCGAAGAACTCACCCTGGCCGATCTCCAGCGACACCTCGTCGAGCGCCGTGACCTCCCCGAACCTGCGGGTGATCCCGTCAATCCTGAGCACGTCTCTCCCCGATCTTCGTCATGCGCTGCCCGGCGATCACCGCCGTGAAGCTCACGAGGAGCAGGATCGCCGCCAGCGCGTTGATCTTCGGGGTGACCCCGAAACGGATCATCGAATAGATCACGATCGGCAGCGTCTGGTCGCTGTTGCCGATCGTGAAGAAAGCGATCACGAACTCGTCCAGCGACAGCGTGAACGCCAGCAGCGCGCCGGCGACGATGCCCGGCGTCAGCTGCGGAAGCGTGATCTTCAAGAACGTCGTGACCGGCCCCGCGCCCAGATCCCGCGAGGCCTCCTCCAGCGAGGTGTCGGAGTTGGTCAGCCTGGTGCGCACCACCGCGGCCACGAACGCCATCGCGAACAGGCCGTGGGCGAGGATCACCGAGTACAGGCCGAGCGTGAGCTGGATCAGGCCGTAGAACAGCAGCAGGCCGATCGCGATCACCAGGTCGGGCAGGACCGCCGGCATGAGCGCGATGGCGTCCAGCGTCTTGGACCTGGTGTGCCGGGCCAGCCCGACGGCCAGCAGCGTGCCGAGCACGGTGGCGATCACCGTGGAGCCGGTGGCCACGATCAGCGTGTTGACCAGGCCGTCCCTGACCAGCTTGTCGTTGACCAGCTCGCCGTACCACTTGAGGCTGAAGCCCTCGTACGTGTACGCCGACTTGCCGGAGTTGAACGACATGACGACGAGCACGACGATCGGCAGGTACAGGAAGACGTACGTGGCCCAGAACGGGACGTACAGGAGCTTTGACCTACGCACGGCGCGCCACCCTGGCCTGCACGATGAGCAGCACGATCAGCACCGCGATGAGCGCCAGCGCGAGCGTGGAGCCGAACGGCCAGTCGCGGGCCTTCAGGAACTGGTCGCGAATCAGATTGCCCACCATGATCGACTTGCTGCCGCCGAGGATCTCGGGGATGACGAAGTTGCCGAAGCTCGGCACGAACACGAACAGGCACCCGGTCATCACGCCCGGGACCGTCATCGGCAGCGTGACCTTCCTGAAGGTGGTGAACGCCGAGGCGCCCAGGTTGGCCGAGGCCTCCCTGAGCTGCGGGTCGAGCCGCTCGATAGCGGAGTAGAGCGGCAGCACCATCAGCGGCAGGTACGAGTAGAGCAGCCCGGTGACGATCGTGCCCTGCTTGTAGAGCAGCTCCAGGTCCGTGCCCAGCAGCGAGTTGACCACGCCGGGGCCGCTCAGCAGGATGATCCAGGCGTACACGCGGATGATGAAGTTCGTCCAGAACGGCAGCACGATGGCGACCAGCGCCACCGTCTTCCACTTCGGCGGCAGCTGGGCGATCAGGTAGGCCGTCGGATAGCCGATCAGCAGCGCGATCAGCGTCGTCAGGGTCGCGATCTTCAGCGAGGTGCCCACCACGCCGAGGTAGAGCGGATCGACCAGGCGCTCGAAGTTCTCGGTGGTGAACTCGTAGACGACGCCGCCGAAGCGGCCGCGCTGGAACACCGTGTTGCTGAGCACCAGCGCGAGCGGCACCAGCAGCAGCACGATCAGATAGGTGACGCCGGGTGACAGGAAAACGAACGCGCCCAGCCGGCGTCCCTTGGACGCCGGCCGGGCCTTGACCTCAGACTTCACCGTTTACTGCTGCGCCGTGATTTCGGTCGACAGGCGCGTGAACTTGGTCGACGCCTGGCCCAGGTCGATGATCGACTCACCGTTGAGCAGCTCGGCGGGCTTGATGTCGAGCAGCGAGCCCTTGGCGACCTGCACCCGCTCCATGGCGGCCTTGTTCGGGACCTTGTAGTTGATGTTCTCGGCGGCCCAGCTGTGGATCTCGGGGTCGAGGATGTAGTTGATCAAGGCGTGCGCGGCCTCCTTGTTCTTGGAGGACTTCATGATCACCATGGTGTCCACCCAGAGGTCGCTGCCCTCCTTCGGCACCTTGAACTTGATGTTGCCCTTCGGGTCCGTGGTCGGGCACCAGCCGTCCCACGCCTCGACCATGACGGCCTCGCCGGACTTCAGCTTGTCGCCGAACGTGGTGTCGTCGTAGGTGAGCAGGTGGGGCTTCTGCGCGACGAGGAGGTCCTTGACCTTGGCGATCTCGTCGTCCTTGTCGGTGTTGACCGAGTAGCCGAGGGCCTTGAGCGCGGGCAGCGCGAGCCAGCGCTCGGTGGTCATCATGGTGACCTTCTTGTCGGCCCAGGCCGGGGGCTTGAGCAGATCGTTCCAACTCGTCGGCTCGGACTTCACCAGGTCGGAGCGGTAGCAGATGCCGGTCGTGCCCCAGGTGTAGGGCACCGAGTACTTGTTGCCCTTGTCATAGGAGAGCTGGGTGGCCTCCGGGTAGAGGTTGGCCAGGTTGGGGATCAGCTCGGGGTGGATCGGCTCCAGCAGGCCCGCCGCGTTGAGCGCCTGGGCGTACTGGCCGGACACGAACGCCACGTCGATGCCGCTGTCACCGGGGGCGGTGAGCTTGGTCATCGCGATCTCGTTGGTGTCGTGCAGGGCGACCTTGATGTCCTTGACCTTGAGCTTCGCCTTGACCTTCGCCGGCAACTCCTCGGGCGTGTAACCCGGCCAGACGGTGATCTGGAGCGACTGCTGCGACAGGTCCGCGTTGGGCTTGAGCTGGTCCGCCGCCGCCGGCGTCGTGCCTTCTGAGCTGGTCGACGACTCACCGCCGCACGCCGCGACGGCGAGCGCGAGGCCGGCCGCTGTGACAGCGACCGGGAGACGACGGGTGAACCGGATACGGGACACGGCCGCTACTCCTTCTGGATTTTGTGCAGTTTTGAGGGGTCGCGCGACCTTACCGGACACAGCAGACCAGAGCAGGAGTGTTGCAGGGGAAATCAACATGAGCAAGACTTTTGCTGACATTGCTACCTGGAAGTTTGGTCTACGAGTTGAATTGGGATTCAATAGCAGATCGGCTGCTCTCTCTCGGTGAGAGGCCCCTCACGGCCCGAGACCGGGGTGTCAGCGCCGCACTTCTCCCGCTGCTGGAGGGTGAGGTGCCGCCGCCGTTCGCGGTGCGGCGCTTCCTCCCGCTGCCCACCCTCTCGTACAGCCTTGGAGATCTCCACACTGGGGCCCCAGGTGAGCGGGACTTCGGCGCGCACGTGGACCAGACGAACTACTCGGTGATCGTGGACGAGAAGGTCGTCGTCAAGTGGATCACCCCGCCCGTCCCCCTGCCCCACCCCACCCCAGAGGTCTTCGCCCACCTCGTTGAGGCGGGGTTCAACGACACAGCACCCCCTTACGCGGCCCTGACCCGCGCTGTGGACGGGACCGAGCAGCTCCTGGCCCTGGTCACGGGCTACCTTCCGGAGGCGCGCGACGGCTGGGAGTGGTGCGTCGACGAGGCCGAGGCCGGCTCCACGGACTTCGCCCCCGTGCTCGGCCGCCTCGCCGCCGACCTGCACCTCGCCCTCGCCACGCTCCCCACCCCCGCGCGGAAGCCCGGCGCCGCGGGTACGGCGGCCAGAGCGGAGGCCGCGCTCGCGGAGGCGCTCGCGCTCACGGACGGCGAGGACGGCGCGTGGCTGGCCACGCGGACCCCGGCGATCCGGCGCGAGCTGGCCGCGCTCCAGGCGCCGATCACCGGCCCCCGCATCAGGATCCACGGCGACCTGCACGTGGGCCAGATCCTCAAATGGCGGGACGGCTACGCGGTGATCGACTTCGACGGCAATCCCACCGTCACCGACGCCGACCCGTGCCAGCCGGCCGCCAGGGACGTGGCCCAGCTCACCACGAGCATCGAGCACGTGGCCCAGGTCGCGATCAAGCGGAGGGGCACCGACCCCGGCGCGGCGGCGGCCTGGGCGGCGAAGGCGCGCGCCGGGCTGCTGGCCGCCTACCGGGCCCGCCTGGCCGAGAAGGACCGGCCGGACCTGCTCGACGAGAGGCTGGTCCGGCCGTTCGAGGTGGAGCAGGAGTGCCGCGAGCTCATCTACGCCGCCCGCCACCTGCCCCGCTGGCGCTACGCCCCCATGGGCGTCCTGCGCACCTGGTACCAAGAGGAGAACATCACGTGAATTCCGAGCTCTACCTGTCCGACCTGGAGGCCAAGCCGGCGGCGCTCAGGGGCCTGGCCGCCGCCCTGAGGGAGGAGAACCCGTTCGCGGCGCTCCCCCCGGGCCTGACCCGGGTGCTCTTCCTGGGCATGGGCAGCTCCCGGTACGCCGCGGGCGTGGCCGCGCTGCGCCTGCGCCGGGCGGGCGTGGACGCGTACGCCGACTACGCCTCCGCGGAGGCCACCTACCCGGCCGCCGCGGACACCCTGGTCGTCCCGATCTCGGCCACCGGTTCGAGCAGGGAGACCCTCGACGCCGTGGAACGGTACACGGGCGGCCCCTCCTACCTGGCGGCGCTGACCAACATCCAGGGCTCCCCTCTCACCGAGCGGGCCGACCTGGTGGTCGACATGCGCGCGGGCGAGGAGCGCGGCGGCGTCGCCTGCCGGACGTTCCAGCACACCCTGGCCCTCCTCCTGGCCCTGGAGGCCCACCTCACCGGGACGGGTCGCGACCTGCCGAAGCTGCTGGAGCGGGCCGCCGAGGCCACGACGGACCTCCTGGACAGGAGGGACGAATGGCTTCCCATGACCATGGAGCTGCTGGACGGCGATCGCGGCGTCTACACCGTCGCCCCCGCCGAGCGGCTGTCGTCGGCCGAGCAGTCGGCGCTGATGTTCCGCGAGGGCCCGCGCCGTCCCGCCGACGCGTGCGAGACGGGCGACTGGTCACACGTGGACGTCTACCTCACCAAGACGCTCGACTACCGCGCGCTGCTCTACCCCGGCTCCCGCTACACCGAGCAGGCCATGGACTGGGTGCGCGAGCGCGGCTCCACGGTGGTCACGGTGGGCGGCGAGGTCAAGGACGCCAGGGCCGCCGTCAGGTACGCGCACGACGACGACCCGGACGTCGCCCTGCTCACCGAGACGCTGGTGGCCGAGCTGGTCGCCGGGAATTGGTGGTCGGCGCGGTAGTCAGTGGGCCCGCGCGGCGAGCGCGTGCTCGACGAGCGCGATGAGGGTGTTCCTGACCGCCGGCCGCGCCCGCGCGTCGGTGCGGATGACCGGTATGTGCGGGGAAAGCGTGAGCGCCTCCCGCACCTCGCTCTCGCTGTGCGGGAACACCCCGTCCCAGCCGTTCACCCCGATGACGAACGGGATGCCGGACTCCTCGAAGTAGTCGATGGCCGGGAAGCTGTCGGCCAGCCGCCGCGAGTCCACCAGCACCACGGCCCCGATGGCGCCGCGGACGAGGTCGTCCCACATGAACCAGAACCGGTGCTGCCCCGGCGTGCCGAACAGATAGAGGATCAGGTCCTGGTCCAGCGAGAGCCGCCCGAAGTCCATGGCCACGGTGGTGGTGGTCTTGCCCGGCGTGAGCCCGATGTCGTCGATGCCCTCGGACGCGTCCGTCATCACCGCCTCCGTGGTCAGCGGCATGATCTCGGACACGGAGCCCACGAACGTGGTCTTCCCTACACCGAACCCACCCGCCACGACGATCTTCGTCGAGGTGAGCCGGCTAGAGCCTGCGAAGTCCACTCAATACCCTTTCGAGCAGGCCCCTGTCGGGAAGGCCCGCGTCCAGCTGGGGCTGGTACACCCTCACCAGCCCATCCGCCTCCATATCGGCCACCAGCACCCTCGCCACCCCGAGAGGAACGCCCAGCAGCGCGGAGATCTCCGCCACGGAGCGCACCTGCCGGCACAGCTCGCTGATCGCGCGATATTCACGGGTGTACGTCATGCCGAGTCGTGCCGAGGTGGCCGACGATACCAGGGCCTCCATGGCGAGCTCCGTACGAGGAGTCGTCCTGCCACCGGTGACGGCGTACATCCGGACGAGCGAGCTGCGCTCCGGCTCCGGTTCATCGTTGTGCCACGATGCCAACGTCTACTCCCATCACCCTGTCTGTCCGGCCGCAGCGGGATCCCATCACGGACGCGCCGCCGACAGTTCCGCCCGCACGGCAGGCGTGAGCACCTGCCCGGCGCGCTCGACCAGGATCGTCATCTGATAGGCCACCAGGCCCATGTCGCAGTCGGGCGCGGCCAGCACCGCCAGGCAGGATCCGTCGCTGATCGACATGACCAGCAGCAGGCCGCGGTCCATCTCGACGAGCGTCTGGGTGACCCCGCCGCCTTCGAACACGCGCGCCGACCCCTGCGTGAGGCTGACGAGCCCGGCCGCGATAGCGGCCAGCTGGTCGGCGCGGTCTTTGGGGAAGCCCCTGGAGTACGCCATCGGCAGCCCGTCGGCGGACACGACCACCGCGTGCGCCACGCCGGGGACCTCGTCGACGAAGCTGCTGACCAGCCAGTTCATGTCCCTGGCCGCCTGGCTGAGCTCCTTCATGAGTCCTCCTCGAGCTCGGCGCGACCCTTGCGCACGCCCTGCTGGTAGCTGGCCAGCCTGTTGCGCAACCGGTCAGGCGACACGGGAGGAGCGGAAGCGGTCGGGGGTTTCGGACTCGCGGTGCCCGGTACCAGATTCGCCCTCGGAGTCCGCTTCGGCAAGCCTGAGTTGGTCATGCCGTTCTGCGCCGGTTCGGCGGCCGCGCCGGCCGCCTGCCAGCCCTGATCGGCGGGTGAGGACCAGGCCGGGTCGCGATGGTCGGCCGTGGGTGTCGTCTTGGTGAACCAGCCGCTCCCCTCGACGGCGGAGTAGATGGGCAGGAACTCCTCGTCCTTGGACTGCGCCGGCGGGGTGGCGAACGACGGGTAGGAGTCCGCCGGCCCGCCCAGGTCCGGCGGTAGCTGCTCGACCGAGTGCGCCTGCGACGAGCTGAACCAGGACGACGGCTCGGGCGCCGCGGGCATGATGTCCAGCGACGGATGCCCGTGCGGGGGCCCGGGAAAAGGGTCGGCGGGCGGCAGGGTCCCGAAGGACGGGTGCCCCGGGAAGGGCGCGGCCGGTGTCGGCGGGTGGGCCTGCCTGGGCACCGGGATGCGCGCCGGCACGGGCACCGCACCCGGCATCGCGCCCGACACCGCCGTGAGCAGCGCGGGCGGGATCAGCACCATGGCGGTCAGCCCGCCGATGTCCTGCATGCGCAGCTGGACGCGGATGCTGTGCCGCAGGGCCAGCCGGCCGACCACGAACAGGCCCATGCGCCGCGACACCGACACGTCCACGACGGGTGGGTTCGCCAGCCGCCAGTTGGCCTCGGCCAGCTCCTCGGCGCTCATGCCGATGCCGTGGTCGGTGACCGACAACATCAGCGAGCCGGTGTCGATGCGGCTGCTGGAGATGATGACCTTGGTGTCCCGCGAGGAGAACGAGACCGCGTTCTCGACCAGCTCGGCCAGCAGGTGCACCACGTCGGTGACGGCCTGGCCGGCGATGGCGACGTCCGACTGGACCTGGATGCTGACCCGGTCGTAGCTCTCGACCTCGCCGAGCGCGGCCCGGACGATGTCCATCAGCTCGACCGGCTCGCTCCACTTGCGGGCCGCCTCCTGGCCGGCCAAAACCAGGAGGTTCTCGCTGTTGCGGCGCATGCGCGTGGCCAGGTGGTCGAGCTTGAACAGGTCGCCGAGCCGGGTGTCGTCGCGCTCGCCGCGCTCCAGCCGCTCGATCAGCGTGAGCTGCCGCTCGACCAGCGTCTGGCTGCGCCTGGACAGGTTGACGAACATGGCGTTGACGTTCGCCCGCAGCTTGGCCTCGTCGCCCGCCAGCCGTACGGCCTCGCGGTGCACCTCGTCGAACGCGCGGGCGACCTCGCCGACCTCGTCCCTGGAGAAGATCCCGATGGGCGGGACCTCGGCCTGGACGGCGCCGTCGCGGGACTCGCGCAGGTGCTGGACGAAGTCCGGCAGCCGCCTGCCCGCGATCTCCAGCGCCTCGCCGCGCAGGCGGCGCAGCGGCCGCACGAGCGACCTGGCCACCCCGGTGGTGATGAGCAGGACCGCCACGAGCAGCGCGAGCACGGCGCCCGCGGTCACGAACGCCTGCTGCCGCTCATCCGCGCTGAGCGCCTCGCTGCGTGCCACGATGCCCTGGGCCTGGCGCTCCTCGACCTCGCGCATGGAGTCGACGACCACGTTGGCCGCGTCAAACCACTCCTTGGCGTCGTCGCGCTTGCTCAGGTCGAGGCCGCGCAGCGGCAGCCCCTTCGTGCTCCTGATCAGCACCAGCTCGCGCAGGAACAGCATGCGGTCGGCGGACCTGCCGTTGACGGTCTCGTCGAAGAAGCGGCGCTCGTCGGCGGTGGCCTCGGTCGAGTACGCCTTGCGCTCGTTCAGCTCCTTGGACTGCTCGCCGAGGAAGCGCTTGAGCTGGTCCTGGTCGAACGCGCCCTCGACGAGCACCGCGGTGACCAGCGCCTGCTGGTAGGAGACGCTCTCCTTCGCCCTGGCCAGGGCGTTCAGCATGCGGGTCTGGCGGAACAGCTCGTCGTCCACGCTGTCCTTGATCAGCTCGTTGTGGACGGAGAGCAGGTCGCCGATCACGGTCGTGTAGAGCTCGACGGCGGGGCCCGGGAGCAGGTTGGCCTCCAGCGCCTGCTTGCGCAGGCCGGTCAGGTCGTCCAGGCGGCTGAGCAGGTTCTCGAGCTGGTCGGCGCTACGGCCGCTGACCTCGGTCAGCAGTTGCCCGGCGGTGCCGCGCACCTGCCTGACGGCCAGGTCGGCCTGGTCCATCTGGGCCTGCACCGTGGAGAGCATGCCCGCCGGCCGGTTGCGCGCGATGTACCAGGCGGTCGTGGCCCGCTCGGCCGCGACCTGGTGGGTGAGCGCACCCAGCTCGGCGGAGAGCTGGGCGAACTGGTTGGTACGCGCGTAGTCACCGGCGGCGGACGTCCTGGCGAGCACCTGGATGCCGCCGAGCAGGACGGCGGCGGCCGTCGGGATCAGGATGAGGGCGACAAGGCGCGCGCGGACGCGCCAATTGCTCAGCCGCCAGTTGCCGTTACTGGCCTGCCTCTCACCCAACGCTGTAGTCACCGAACGCACCTCGCCCGAATCGGCGTATTTGAGGGGGCTGTGTCCCATGGGAAATCAGCTAAGTGCCGGCCAATTAGAACACATCCCACAGCAGTGTGGCCCACCCGAACATAACGCTACAAAAAGCAACTCGTGTGACTCAAGTGCCAAAACCTGGAGCTCCATGATTCATGATCGGAAAGCGGGAAATAACCCTTTAAAGAGTTGAATGTCCCCATGTGGGGCTTTAGTACGTTCCAATCCCATAACACCACAGGAGCATGGAGGTCTCTGGAGTGTCACGGCGTTGAGATTTCCGTTAATCGCGCCATATGTTGTGGCGGTCAAAGAAGGAGGCGAGGGTGGGGGATTCTCCCGACAGCGCGGCCATCACTGTTGAGGGCCTTTGGAAGATCTTCGGATCCAGGGCGCAGAAAGTCCTGGACAGCGAGGACAGGCATCTCGACCAGGCCGCACTGAGAGAGAAGACCGGCTGCACCGCCGCCGTCAGGGATGTGAGCTTCGAGGTGCGACCGGGCGAGGTCTTCGTGGTCATGGGCCTGTCCGGCAGCGGCAAGTCCACCCTCGTACGCTGCCTCACCCGGCTGATCGAGCCCAGCGCGGGCGAGATCAGGATCGGCGGCGAGGACATCGGCCGCGCCTCCCCCGCCCGGCTCCGCGAGATCCGCCGCCACCAGGTCAGCATGGTCTTCCAGCATTTCGGCCTGCTGCCGCACCGCAAGGTGATCGACAACGTGGCGTACGGGCTGGAGATCCAGGGCACCGCCAAGGCGGCCAGGCACGCGCGGGCGGCGGAGATCCTCTCTCTCGTGGGCCTCGACGGGTACGCCGACGCCTACCCCGACCAGCTCTCCGGCGGCATGCAGCAGCGCGTCGGCCTGGCCCGCGCGCTGGCCGTGGACCCGCAGGTGATGCTGTTCGACGAGCCGTTCAGCGCGCTCGACCCGCTGATCAGGCGTGACATGCAGGCCGAGGTGATCCGCCTGCACCGGGAAGTCGGCAAGACGATGGTGTTCATCACGCACGACCTGTCCGAGGCGCTGAAGCTGGGCGAGCGGATCGCGATCATGCGGGCGGGCTCGATCGTGCAGCTCGGCACCGCGGAGGAGCTGGTGGGCGCGCCCGCCGACGACTACGTGGCCGACTTCGTCCGCGACGTGCCCAGGAGCCACGTGCTGACGCTGCGCTGGATCTGCCGCGAGCCCGAGTCCGGCGAGCCGCTGGACGGGCCCGTCCTCCCGGCCACCACGCTCATCATGGACGCCATCGGCGCCTCGTCCGCCTCCTCCCGCCCCATCAGGGTGGTGGACGGCGACGACCTCGTGGGCGTCGTGGACCGCGTGGACCTGCTGACCTTCCTGTCCGGCGCGGACGTCTCGGTGAAGGCATGAGCTCCACCGCGGTCACCACGCCCTCGTCCCGGCTGAAGGTGCCGAGGTGGGCGGTCCCCGCCGGGGTGGCGGTCCTCTTCGTGGTGGCGTACCTGGTCTTCCGCGGCACGGCGACGCTGCCGCACGACAAGGAGGCGCCGCAGTTCCTGGCCGTCACCGACCTGCGCGAGTGGATCGACGACCACCGCAACGACAACCCGCTCTTCCTGTACTTCCTCAACTACATCCGGCTCTTCGTGGGCTGGCTGTACGGCCTCTTCCAGTCCGTCCTGTACGCGCTCGGCTGGCCCGGCATCACCGGCGTCATGGGCGCGCTGGCCTGGCTGGCGGGCGGCCGGCGGATCGGGCTGGCCGCGGTGGCGGGCGTGAGCGCGTTCGGCTTCCTGGGGCTCTGGCAGTCGAGCGTCGACACGCTGGCCCTGGTCGCGGTCTCGGTGCTGCTGTCGCTGGCGATCGGGATCCCGCTGGGTGTCTGGGCCGGGCTCTCGGGCCGCGTCCGGCGGGTGATCACGCCGGTGCTGGACGTCATGCAGATCATGCCGACGTTCGCGTACCTGGCGCCGCTCGCGCTGTTCTTCCACATCGGCGCCCCGGCCGGGGCCATCGCGACGATGATCTACTCGATCCCGCCGGCCATCCGCATCACCGCGCTGGCCATCTCCGAGGTCTCGCCCACGGCCGTCGAGGCGTCCGGCTCGCTGGGCGCGACGGGCCGGCAGACGCTGTTCAAGGTCTACCTGCCGCTGGCCAGGTCGACGATGGCGCTGGCGGTCAACCAGACGATCATGATGGCCCTGTCCATGGTCGTCATCGCCAACCTGATCTCCGCGCCCGGCCTGGGCGGCGACATCATCCGCGGCCTGTCGCGGGCGCAGGTCGGCATCATGCTCCCGGCCGGCGTGGCCATCGTCATCATGGCGGTGCTGCTCGACCGGACCATGATGGCGATCGCCCACCGTCAGCCGCACACGAAACCGAGCCCGGTCGATCTCGTCGCCGCCGGCGTGCTGGCGGTGGCCGGGGTCGCGCTCATTCCCGTGCTGCCCGGGACGTGGCCGGAGAGCCTCACGGTCAACTTCGTGGCCGAGGTGAACGACGCCGTCCGCTGGGCCGAGACCAGCTGGTACGGGGTGACCACGTTCATCAAGGACCTCACGACCGGCGTCCTGCTCAACCCGCTGGAGACGCTGCTCACCTCGTCCCCGTGGTGGCTGGTCGCCCTGGCGGTGCTGGCCGTGGCCTGGCGGGTCAGCGGCGTACGCGCGGCACTGACGGCCCTCGTCTGCCTGCTGGCCATCGCGCTGCTCGGCGTCTGGGAGCACACCATGCAGACGCTGACCACGGTCGTCGTCGCGGTGTTCGTCACGCTGGTCGCCGGCCTGCTGCTCGGCGTGGCCGCGGCCCGCTCGCCGCGATATTCGGCCGTGCAGCGGCCCATACTCGACGCCGCGCAGACCATGCCGGCGTTCGTCTACCTGCTGCCGGCGCTGGCGCTGTTCGAGACCACCCGGTTCACGGCGATCTTCGCCTCCGTCATCTACGCGGTGCCGCCGGTGGTGCGGCTGGTCGAGGACGGCATCAAGGGCGTGCCCGCCACGGTCGTCGAGGCGGCCACCTCGGCGGGCTCGACCTCGGGCCAGCTCCTGTGGAAGGTGCAGCTGCCCATGGCCAGGCGGGCGATCCTGCTCGCGGCCAACCAGGGCATCGTGATGACGCTGGCCATGGTGGTCGTCGGCGGTCTGGTCGGGGCGGGGGCCCTCGGCTACGACGTGGTCGTCGGATTCTCCCAGCGACCCGACTTCGGCATGGGCTTCGTGGCCGGCATCGCGACCGTGCTGCTCGGCGTCATGCTCGACCGCATCACGCAGGGCGCCGACAGGCGCCCCTCCCCCCGAAAAAGGAAAACCACATGAAGATTCGCCTGCTCGCAGGCCTTCTCGCCCTTGGACTCGCCGCTGTCGGTTGCGGCGGAGCCAAGGTCGAGACCTCTCCCAGCTCCTCCGCCGCCCCGGCGGCCTCCGGATCGAGCACCGCCACCGGGACCGTGAAGATCGCGATCAACCCGTGGGTGGGCTACGAGGCCAGCGCGAACGTCGTCGCGTACCTGCTGAAGAACGAGCTCCACTACAACGTCGAGCTGCCCGAGATCAAGGAGCAGCTCGCCTGGGAGGGCTTCGAGACCGGCGACGTCGACGTCATCATCGAGAACTGGGGCCACCCGGACCTGAAGAAGAAGTTCATCGAGGAGAAGAAGGTCGCGGCCGAGGCCGGCTCCACCGGCAACAAGGGCATCATCGGCTGGTACGTACCGAAGTGGATGGCCGACAAGTACCCGGACATCACCGACTACAAGAACCTCAACAAGTACGCCTCCCTGTTCAAGACCTCGGAGTCCAGCGGCAAGGGCCAACTCCTCGACGGTGACCCCAGCTACGTCACCAACGACGAGGCCCTGGTCAAGAACCTGAAGCTGAACTACAAGGTCGTCACCGGCGGCAGCGAGGCGGCCCTGCTCAAGTCCGCCACGCAGGCACAGGAGCAGCAGAAGGCGCTGCTGTTCTACTTCTGGACGCCGCACTGGCTCTTCGACAAGGTGGACCTGGTCCGCGTGAACCTGCCGGCCTGGACCGACGGCTGCGACGCCGACCCCAAGAAGGTCGCCTGCGACTACCCGGAGATGGACCTCGACAAGATCGTCAGCAAGAAGTTCGCGGACACCGGCGGCAAGGCGTACGAGCTGGTCAAGAACTTCAGCTGGACCAACGAGGACCAGAACGCCGTCGCCAACGACATGACCAACAACGGCCTGACCGGCGAGCAGGCCGCCAAGAAGTGGATCGAGGCCAACACCGCCAAGTGGCAGGCCTGGATCCCCAAGTGACCCCCTCTTGACCGCGGCCCCGGGCGGGGCCGCGGTCACCGGGAGACCCTCATGTTGCGAACGAACAAGCTCGTCGGGCCGCTGGTCGCGGCCCTGCTGCTGACGACCGCCTGCTCCGGCGAGGAGCCCGGCTCCGCCAAGGTGTCGAAGGGCGTCGTCAACATCGACATCCACGGCTGGGTCGGGTACGAGGCCCAGGCCGCCGTGCTGGCGTACCTGCT
Source organism: Nonomuraea sp. NPDC003201 (assembly GCF_053590415.1). Classification (NCBI taxonomy): domain Bacteria; kingdom Bacillati; phylum Actinomycetota; class Actinomycetes; order Streptosporangiales; family Streptosporangiaceae; genus Nonomuraea; species Nonomuraea sp. NPDC003201. Next base: position 19,421 of record NZ_JBSFTC010000009.1, on the reverse strand, counting down.
CGAACACGAGCTGGGTTACTCGGTGCACAAGCGGCCCATGAAGGAGAGCGATTCCTGGGAGGATTTCGAGGACGGCAAGGTCGATGTGATCGTCGAGAACTGGGGCCACAACGACCTGAAAAAGAAGTTCATCGAGCAGAAGAAGGTCGCTCTGTCGGCCGGGCTCACGGGGAACCAGGGCGTCATCGGGTGGTACGTCCCCGAGTGGATGGTGAAGAAATATCCCGACATTACGGACTACCGAAACCTCAATAAGTACGTGCACCTTTTCCGGACCGACAAAACCGGAAATGCCGGACAGGTCCTGGACGGAGATCCGACATTCGTGACGAATGACGAGGTGCTCATCAAGAACCTCGGGCTCAATTACAAGGTCGTCTACTCGGGCAGCGAGGCGGCGCTGATCAAGGCGGCCGAGTTCGCCACCAAGAACCGGACACCGCTGCTGCTGTATTTCTACGAGCCGCAATGGCTGTTCACCAAGGTCAAACTGGTCAAGGTGGCGCTGCCGCCCTATGCCCTGGGCTGCGACGACGACGCCAAGCGGGTCGCGTGCGACTACCCGCCGTACCTGCTCGACAAGATCGTCAGCAAGAAGTTCGCGCAGACCGGCGGCAAGGCGTACGAGCTGGTCCGCAACTTCATCTGGACCAACGACGACCAGAACTCCGTGGCCAGCGACATGATCAACGAGAAGATGACCGCCGAGCAGGCCGCCGAGCGGTGGGTGCGGGACAACAAGATCGTGTGGAAGGACTGGATCCCGCGCTGAGGCCCGGCGATCGAGGTGGCATGGGTGACAGTTGTTTCAGCCTAAACTGAACCCATGGCTCCTTCCGACGACCGCGAGCGGACGCTCGAGTGGGTCGAGCGCGTGGCGACCTTCTGCGGCGACGCCTGGGGCCTGGCCCCCATCACCGGCCGCGTGCTGGGCTGGCTGCTGATCTGCACCCCCGCCGAGCAGTCCGCCGGCGAGATCGCCGACGCGATCGGGGCCAGCCGGGCGTCCATGACGTCCAACCTGCGCCTGCTGACCTCCATCGGCCTCGTCCGGCGGCGCACCCGGCCGGGCGAGCGCACCACGTACTACCGCATCGAGGACGACGCTTTCGAGAAGGTCGTGCGGCAGCGGCTGGCCTCGTTCGCCGCGTTCGGGGAGATCGCGGAGGAGGGGCTGGAGCTGGGCGGGGAGGACGAGGAGCGGATCCGGCGCATCCGCTCGGCCCAGCACTCCATCGCCCTCCTCACCGACCGGGTGAAGTGACGCCCTACCGGTCGAGCCGCTGGTAGAGGCGTACCGACAGGACGGAGAAGACGGCGGTGATCACCACCGGCCAGATCATCGCCATCAGGACGGCGTGCTGGGCCACCCAGGAGTCGCCGCCCCAGCCGGGGTTCCCGAAGAGCTCCCTGGCCGCCGCCACCGTGGACGACAGCGGGTTCCACTCCGAGACCGCGCCCAGCCAGCCCGGCATCGTGTCAGGGGCGACGAAGGCGTTCGACAGGAAGCCGACCGGGAACTCCAGCACCTGGATCGCCACCACGCCGCCCGGATCCCTGAGCAGCAGCCCCAGGTACATGCCGACCCAGAGCAGCGAGAAGCGCAGCAGGAGCAGCAGGCCCACGGCGGCCAGCGCGCCCGGGAACGAGGACGGCCGCCAGCCCACCGCCAGGCCGCAGACCAGCAGCCCGCCCAGGATCAGGACCGAGTTGAGCAGGTCGGCCACGGCCCGGCCGATCAGCACGGCCGAAGGCGCCATGGGCATCGAGCGGAAGCGGTCGGTGACGCCCTTGGAGACGTCGGTGGCGACGGCCATCATGGTGGCGCTGAGGCCGAAGAGCATCGTCATGCCGTACATGCCGGGCATGAGGAACGCGAAGTAGCCGGCCCCTGAGGGCACCTTGACCGCGCCGCCGAACAGGTAGCCGAAGGCCAGCGTGATCACCACGGGGAAGAGGATCCCGAACACCACCGTCATCGGCTGGTTCGCCCAGTGGATCAGGTCGCGGCGGGCGACGGTCCAGCCGTCTGCCAGAGCCCATCTCATACGGCGCCCCCTCGGCGGTCGGTGAGGTTCAGGAAGACTTCGTCGAGCGTGGGGCGGCGCACCGCCACGTCCTCGGCCTCGATCCCGGCGGCCGCCAGGGCCGCGAGCGCCTCCGTGAGCGCCCGCACCCGGTCGCTCACCGGCGCGCTCACGTGCCTGGTGTCCCGATCGACCTCGGCCGGCCCCGAGGCCGCCCCGCGCACGATCCCGGCGGCCTCGTCGAGCCGCGCCGGGTCGTGGATCACCACGTCGAGCCGGTCACCCCCGAGCTTGGACTTGAGCTCGTCCGGCGTGCCCTCGGCCACCACCCGCCCGGCGTCGATCACCGCGATCCGGTCCGCGAGCTGGTCGGCCTCCTCCAGGTACTGCGTGGTCAGCAGCACGGTGGTGCCGGCGGCGACGAGGTCGCGCACCGCGCGCCAGATCTCCGTGCGGCTGCGCGGATCCAGCCCCGTCGTCGGCTCGTCGAGGAACAGCACGGGCGGCGCCAGGATCAGGCTGGCCGCGAGGTCGAGCCTGCGCCGCATGCCGCCCGAATACTCCTTGGCCGGCCCCTTGTGGTCCAGCCCGAACCGCTCCAGCAGCTCCTCCGCCCTGGCCCGGGCCCGCGACGGGCCGAGGTGGTGGAGGCGGCCGAACAGCTCCAGGTTCTGCCGCCCGGTCAGGATCTCGTCCACGGCGGCGTGCTGGCCGACGAGGCCGATGCTGCGGCGTACCTGCCGGGGCTGGGTCGCCACGTCGAACCCCGCCACCTCCGCGCGGCCGCCCGAGGCGCGCAGGAGGGTGGTGAGGATGCGGACGGTCGTGGTCTTGCCCGCGCCGTTGGGGCCGAGCAGGCCGTAGACCGTGCCCCGGCCCACGTCGAGGTCGATCCCGTCGAGCGCCGCCTTCTCGCCGTACTTCTTGCGCAGGTCCTGCGCGAGCACCGCCGGCATGCGTGCCCCCTCCCTTGATTCCGTACGCTGTACCGTACAGCATACGGTTCAAGACGACAACCGTACGGTGTACCGTACGGATGTGACCGTTGAGTACCCGGGAAAGGGCGACCCGGCGCGCAGCCTGGCGCTGCTCTGGCGCACCAGCGAGCGCGTCAGCCGCAAGGGCAAGCCCGAGCTGAGCGTCGACCGCATCGTGCGCGCGGCCATCGAGGTGGCCGACGCCGAGGGGCTGGCGGCGCTGTCCATGCGCCGCGTGGCCGAGCGGCTGGGCGTCGGGACGATGTCGCTCTACACGTACGTGCCGGGCAAGCCCGAGCTGTTCGACGTCATGCTCGACACCGTCTACGGCGAGACGGCCAGGCCGCAGGACGTGCCCGGGGGCTGGCGGGGCCGGCTGGAGCAGATCGCCAGGGAGAACTGGGCCCTCTACCTGCGCCATCCGTGGCTGCTGCAGGTGGCGTCGAGCCGCCCGGTGCTCGGGCCCAACGTCACCGCCAAGTACGACTACGACCTGCGCGCCGTGGACGGCATCGGGCTGACGGACCTGGAGATGGACTCGGTGATCACGCTGGTCGCCGGGTTCGTGCACGGGGCGGCGCGCGGCGCGGTCGAGGCGGCGCAGGCCGAGAGCCTGACGGGCATGACCGACGAGCAGTGGTGGGCCGCGCACGCGCCCTTCCTCAGCCGGATCACCGACGCCGCCCGCTACCCCACGGCCGCCCGCGTCGGCCAGGCGGCGGGCGAGGCGCTCAACGCCGCCTACAGCCCGGGGCACGCCTTCGAGTTCGGCCTGCAGCGCGTCCTCGACGGCGTCGAGGCCCTGATAAACCGCCGATCCGCCTGACGAGTTCAGCCCGACAGTTCAGCCCGACAGGGCCTTTTCGTAGGCCATCAGGGTGTCCACGAACATCCGCCGCTGCTCCGGCGTGAGCGGCTCCAGGGCCTCGCGCCAGGCCTTGGCGCCGTAGCCGAGCCACTCGTTGATCGACTCGTGGTGCCGGTCCGCGATGCTCACGATCGTACGGCGCCGGTCCGCGTCGTCCTCGCGCCGGTCCAGCACACCCTTCCTGCTCAGGTCCCCCACCATCAGGCTGACCGTCGCGGGCGCCACCTCCAGCCGGGCCGCCAGCTCGTTCACCGTCATCGGCCCGTCGAACAGCAGGTAGGCCAGCAGCGACAGGTGCCGAGGCGCCAGGGACAACGACTGCAGGTCAGGGGGCACCCCCAGCCGCTTGGCCCGCCCGACCATCCGCGGCATCAGCAGCAGCAGCGTCCTGATCCCGTCGTCCACGCTCAAGCCGTCTGTTGACATGTCCAACACCTTGATGTCTAAATTAGCTTTGCTTGCAAAGCAAATACGAAGCCTCGTCCAAGGATATGACGTGACCGATTTCAATCAGCAGGTGATCGAGGAGTTCCGGGCGAACGGCGGCAAGGTGGGCGGCATGTTCGAGGGCGCGCCTCTCGTGCTGCTCACCACCACGGGGGCCAAGACAGGCCGGCGGCGCACCAACCCGGCCGTCTACCTGCGGGACGGCGAGCGGGTCCTGGTGTTCGCCTCCAACGCGGGCGGCGCCGCCCACCCGGCCTGGTATCACAACGTGCTCGCCAACCCGAGAGTCATCGTCGAGCTGGGAGAGGACCGGTTCGCGGCCCGGGCGGTGCCGCTCGAAGGCGAGGAGCGCGACCGCCTGTACGCCCGCCAGGCCGCGATCGATCCCGCCTTCGCCGCGTACCAGCAGAACACCGAGCGCGTCATCCCGGTCATCGCGCTGTACCCCGAGCGCGAGCGGCTGGAGGCGTTCGGGGACGAGCTGGCCAGGATCCACGACCACCTCAGGGGCGAGCTGGCCAAGGTCCGCCAGGGGGCGCCCGCCGGCGACCTGCGGGCGCACTGCCTGGCCTTCTGCGACGCGATGACCTTCCATCACAACGGCGAGGACCGGGTGGCGTTCCCGCACCTGGAGAAGCTCTTCCCCGAGCTGAAGGAGCCCCTCGACCGGCTGCGCGCCGAGCACGCGGTGATCGCCGGTCTGGTCGCCGAGCTGCGGGAGGCCACCGAGCCGGCGACGCTGGAGCGCATCGCCGGCGAGATGGAGGCCCACTTCGCCTACGAGGAGGAGCACCTGGTGCCGGTGCTCAACTCGCTGGAGAGCGTCCCCTGGGGCTAGCGCACGGGTGCGGCACGCAGCCGTACGACGTGCTCCACCAGCGAGATCAGCGTCGCCTTGACCGACTCGCGGTTGCGGGCGTCGGTACGCACGATCGGGACGTGCGGCGAGAGCGCGAGCGCCTCCCTGACCTCCTGTTCGGCGTGCGGGAACTGCCCGTCCCAGCCGTTGACGCCGACGACGAACGGCAGCTTCGCCTCTTCGAAGTAGTCGATGGCGGGGAAGCTGTCGGCGAGCCGGCGGGTGTCGAGCAGCACGACCGCGCCGATGGCGCCGCGGACGAGGTCGTCCCACATGAACCAGAACCGGTGCTGCCCGGGCGTGCCGAACAGGTAGAGGATCAGGTCGCGGTCGAGCGAGAGGCGGCCGAAGTCCATGGCCACCGTCGTGGTCTGCTTGTTGGGGGTGAGACCGAGGTCGTCGATGCCCGCGGACGCGTCCGTCATCACCGCTTCTGTGGTGAGCGGAAGGATCTCGGACACCGCCCCCACGAACGTCGTCTTACCGACGCCGAACCCACCGGCGACGACGATCTTCGTCGACGTCAGCCCGGGGCTAGAGCCTGCGTAGTCCACTGAGCACCCTTTCGAGCATGTTGAGGTCAGGCTGTCCCTGGCTGAGGCGTGGCTGGTGCAGGCGGACGAGTCCTTCGTCGGACATGTCCGCCACGAGCACCCTGGCCACGCCCAGCGGGACGCGGAGCAGGGCCGAGATCTCGGCGACCGATCGGAACGACCTGCACAACTGCATGATGGCCTCCTGCTCGGGGGTGAGCATGGCCATCTCGTCGTCCGGGATCGACATCGACGAGATCAACGTCTCCATCGCGAGGTGATAGCGCGGCTCGGATCGGCCGCCCGTCACCGCGTAAGGACGAAACAGGGGCTCTTCGTCCCCAGCTCCGTCAACGCCGTACACGGCCCTCTCCCATCAGTTCCATCACATCACCGGGTCCTGGCGGCCTGGAGTTCAGCCCGCAGGGCCGGCGTGAGCGCCTGCCCGGCCCTGTCCACCAACAGCGTCATCTGGTACGCCACCAGGCCCATGTCACAGTCCGGGCCCGCCAGCACCGTCAACACGGAGCCGTCGCTGATGGCCATGACGATGAGCAGGCCGCGCTGCATCTCGACGACGGTCTGCGTCACAGAACCGCCCTCGAACACCCTGGACGCTCCCACGGTCAGGCTCAGCAGGCCCGCGGAGACCGCGGCGAGCTGGTCGGCCCGGTCCGGCGGGAAGCCTTCGGAGGCGGCCAGGCACAGGCCATCGGCCGATACGACGACGGCATGCGCGACTCCGGGCGTGTTACGCACGAAGTCGGTGATCAGCCAGTCGAACCTGTTCGCCTCGTGGCTAAGGGTTGTCACGCATCCTCCCCGGCGGGACGCTCACTCACTCTGTTCCTCCTGTCCACGTACTTCCTGGCGGCCCCGTCGCACACCCTGCTGGTAGCTGGCCATCCGGCTGCGCATCCGATCCGCCGAAACGGGCGGCATCGGAGCCGGCCGCTGCGGCTGCTGCGGCTGCGCCTGCTGGTTCGCCGTACCGGGAACCAGATTGGCCTTGGGGGTGCGCTTCGGGAGCCCGGCGGCGGTCATGCCGCCGAGGCTGGGCTCGGCGGCAGCGGCCGCCGCGCGCCAACCGGCGTCGGCCGCCGTTCGCCACGCTTCCTCCCCAGAGGGTACGGCTTGCGAGGGCTTGTCCTCACCATCTCCGGTCACCTGCGGCGCCGCCTCCTCCGGCGGCCTGCGGAACCAGGCGGACTCCACCGCCGCGAAGATCGGCAGGAACTCCTCCTGCTCCGGCTCCATCGGCGACACCTCGACCGAGGGCGTCGGGTCGGGCCGGCGCACGTCGTTCGTGGGGTACGACTGGGGCGGCGGAGGCGTCTGGAACGCGCCATTTCCGGATGGGTAGGAGCCCGTGCTCGGGAGCGACGGGTAGACGTTGGAGTCGAACGAGGATGGCTGCCTGCGGTAGGAGCCGCCGTCGGTGTCGGCGGTGAATCCGTTCACGCCCGCCCTGCCGGGGTCCGAATGGTACGGCCCGCTGTCGAACGAGCGCGGTCCCGGCGGTGTGCTCTCGGAAGTCTGGAAACCGTGCCTGGGAGCGGGTCCGTTGGGACGCCGGCCACTGTCGAAGGAGTCGAAGCTGCCGAACGACTTGAACGTCCCGTTCTGCAGGGGCGGGCCCGCCGGGGTGGGCACCGTACCGCCGCCGAACGCGGGCCGCTGCGGCAGCGGCTGCTGCTGCGTGCCGTCGACGATCAGCGTGGGCGGGAGCAGCACCATCGCGATCAGACCGGCGCCCTCGCCCCTCCTGAGCTGGACCCGGATGCCGTGGCGCAGCGCCAGGCGGCCGACCACGAACAGGCCCATGCGCCGGGAGACCGACACGTCCACGACGGGCGGCTCGGCCAGGCGGCGGTTGGCCTCGGCCAGCTCCTCCTCGGTCATGCTGATGCCGGTGTCGCTCACCGACAGCAGCGCGCCGCCGCCCTCGATGAGGCTGCTGGTGACGACGACCTGGGTGTTGCTCGGGGAGAACTGGATGGCGTTCTCGACCAGCTCGGCGACCAGGTGGACCAGGTCGTTCGCGGCGCTGCCGAGCACCGAGGTGGCCCGGTGCACCTTGACCTGGACGCGCTCGTAGCCCTCGACCTCCGACAGCGCGGCGCGTACGACGTCGACCAGCTTGGCCGGCTGGCTGCGCCGGCGGGTGGCCTCGTGGCCGGCCAGGACGAGGAGGTTCTCGGAGTTGCGGCGCATGCGGGTGGCCAGGTGGTCGAGCTTGAACAGGTCGGCCAGCCTGGTGCCGTCCTGCTCGCCCTTCTCCAGGCCGTCGATCAGCGAGATCTGCCGCTCGACCAGCGTCTGGGTGCGGCGCGAGAGGTTGACGAACATCGAGCTGATGTTGCTGCGCAGGTCGGCTTCCTCGCCCGCCAGCCGCACCGCCTGCTGGTGCACCTGGTCGAAGGCCCTGGCGACCTCGCCGATCTCGTCGTTGCCCTCGACCTCGATCGGCCGTACCTCGCCGACGGACGCGTCGCCGCTGGCCCGCAGCCGGTGCACCACGTCGGGGAGCCGGAAGCCGGCCACCTCCAGCGCCTCGGTACGCAACCGGCGCAGCGGGGTGACCATGGAGCGGGCGATCGCCACGGTGAGCAGCAGGACCAGCAGCAGCAGCGCCAGGATCAGGATCCCCGCGACGATCGCGTTGCGGATCTCGGACTCGCGCAGCTCCTTGCTGCGCAGGCTCACCTGGCCGGCCAGCTCCTTCTCGATGCCGTGCAGGACGTCGACGGCCACGGAGTTCTCGTTGAACCACTGCTCGCGGCTGCCGTTGGCGGAGATCAGGTTGTCGCTGATCCGCACGCCCGGCGCCCGGCCGCTGGCCAGCGTGACCGCGCGCGCCTTGGTGAGCTGGACGTTGACGTACTCGGGCTGCGAGGTGAGCGCCTTGGACAGCTGGAGCCCGACCTCGACGCCGGCCTCCGCGCCGACCTGGGAGATGTCGCTCTGCTCGCGGGCGTTGGAGGCGATGAACTGCTCGACCTCCTTGGCGTCCACGCGCGCGCTGTCGTAGGAGGCCTGGAGCAGCTGGACGCGCTGCCGGGAGACCTCCTCCTTGGCTGCGGCGAGCGCGCTCAGCGCGCGGAACTGGCCGATGATCTGCGGGTCCTCGGACAGCAGGCTCAGCTCGTCGTGCAGCTTGAGCAGGGTGTCGGTGAGGAAGTCGTACCGGATGGTCTCGGTCTGGCCCTCGGCGCGGATCCTCGGCAGCCGGCCCAGGTCGTACTTCACCTGCTGGGCGGCCTTGACGATGCGGGGACCGTACGAGTCGTCGATCGTGTCGAGGTCGGTGCTCACGGTCTTGACGAGCGTGTCCACCGCGGCCTTGCGCTGCGCGAGCGGCTGGGCGAGCTTCTTGCGCATGGCGCGGTTGGCGCCGATCCAGCCGCCCGTGTCACGCTCCAGCCCGATCGCCTGCAGCAGGTCGCGGATATGGGCCGCCTGCTCCGCCCCGGTCGCCGTGCGGTCGTAGTCACCGATGCTCTGCACCGATCCGACGACTCGCGCTCCCCCGAGCACGACGCCGGCCATGGTGGGCACCAGGATCAGGGCGGTGAGCCGCCACCGTACGCGCCAGTTTCTCAGGCCCAGGCGTGGCAGTGGCCGCTTTCCGCGGTCCCGCTTCACGGCTGGGCCGCTGTCGGAGTTCCCCGTCACTGCTTCCGCTACCCCTCAATCGTCCCGTCCCCGACGGGCCTTCAAGCCGTCCACAAGGTATCCGCAGGTTCTGACTTACCGGGCATTTCGGACACAATCGTTACACATGTGACCGGTAGTCGTGTGCTGTTGGTTATCGCAGTGCGGCCAGGACTTGATCGCGGACTTGTGCCCTCTGCGCGGCATCGCTGAGGGGGCGACCGGCGCGATCCACGACATAGAAGACGTCCACCGCCTCCGCGCCGAGAGTCTCCACGCGAGCGGCCCTCACGTCAAGACCACACTCGCCGAACGCCCGTCCGATACGCCACAGGAGCCCCGGCCTGTCATGGGCCCTGACTTCCACCACGGTGGCGGTCGCGGAGGCGTCGTCGACCAGTGTCACCCGAGGTGGAGCCACAGGTACCCGGGGCGGCCGCATGGCCCGCGCACGGCGGGCCAGCCGCTGCTCGATGTCAAGACGGCCAGCAAGGACGAGACGGAGATCGGACTCCAGCGTCGCGGGGTCGGGCGGGGAGCCGTACTCGGGGATGACGGAGAACTCGATCACCGCGGTGGAGCCCGCGGAGGCGGACGAGGCGGAGCGCACGATGAGCCGGTGCGCGGACAGCACGCCGGCGGCGCTCCAGAGCAGCCCCACCCGGTCGGGGGCGACGACCGTGACGGCTCCCCCGTTGACGCGGACGGCACCGCCGCCGTGCCGGGCGAGCGCGGTCTGGTCGGCCGACAGGGTCGGCGGCTTGGGCGGCGGCGAGCCGGCCAGCACGGACCTGACCCGGCGCACGAGGTCGGCGACGAGCCCGGCCTTCCAGCTGTTCCAGGCGGCCGGCCCGGTCGCGTTGCCGTCGGCCACCGCGAGCGCGGCCAGCAGGTCGAGGACCTCACGGGTGCCGACGGTGGCGGCGACCTTCTCGATCGTGACGGGGTCGTCGAGGTCCCTGCGGGTGGCGGTCTCGGGCAGCAGCAGGTGGTGGCGTACGACGGTGGCGAGGGTGTCGACGTCCTGCGCGGGCAGGCCGATACGGGTGGCGATGTCGCGGACCACGACCTCGCCGGTGGCCGAGTGGTCCCCGGGCCAGCCCTTGCCGACGTCGTGCAGGAGCGCGCTGATCAGCAGGAGGTCGGGACGGGAGACCTCGCGCGTGTGGCTGGCGGCGTTCGCGGCGGCCTCGATCAGGTGCCGGTCGACCGTGAAGCGGTGGATCGGGTTGCGCTGGGGACGGTGGCGTACGCGTTCCCAGTCAGGAAGCAACTTGACAAGGATGCCCGCCTGGTCGAGCTCCTCCCACACGGGCACGGCGGCGCGACCCGCGCCGAGGATCGACACCAGCGAGTCGCGTGCCTCCTCCGGCCACGGCACCGGCATGGGAGGCGACTGAGCTGCGAGCACGGACACCGTCGCGGGGGCGAGCGGCAGCCCGGAGTCGGCCGCCGCGGCGGCGGCGCGCAGCACCAGCACGGGGTCCTTGCGCGGGTCGATCCCCCTGGCGAGCACCACCTCGCCGCCGTGCTCGACCACGCCGTCCGCCAGCGGGCGGCGGCCTCGGGGAGCGGGGCCTGACACGAGTCTGTCAACGGTGCGCCAGGTGCCGTCGAACGCGTGGGAGATGGTACGACCCGCCTCGGCGAGCCTGCGCATGAGCGCCTCGGCGTCGAGCAGGCCGAGCACCCCCGCCACGGCGTCCTGCTCCTGCAGCACCAGCCGGTCGGTGCCGCGGGCGGTGACGACGTGCAGCGCGTGCCGCACGTCGAGGATGAACTCGTACGCCTCGCGCGCCCTGGGGCCGGGCGCCGATGCGACCCAGGCGGCCGCCACCGCCTGCATGGCCTGGACGTCGCGGAGGCCGCCGCGCCCGTCCTTGAGGTCGGGTTCGAGCAGGAAGGCCAGCTCGCCGCTCACCTGCGCCCGCTTGTCGGCCGCGTCACGCAGCTCGCCGAGGCGGCGCCGGGAGTCGGCCCGCCACTCGGCCAGCACCGCCTCCCTGGCCTTCCTGGTCAGCTCGGCGTCGCCGGCCACGTGCCGGGCCTGGATGAGGCCGAGCACGGCCTTCAGGTCCTTCCTGGCGACGGTCACCGCTTCCTCGACCGTCCGCACGGAGTGGTCGAGGTTGACCGCGGAGTCCCAGACCGGATACCAGATCCGGTCGGCGATCCTGGCCACGTCGGCCCGGCCGTTGTGCAGCAGGACCAGGTCGAGGTCGCTGCCTGGTGCCAGTTCGCCCCTCCCGAGGCTCCCGACGGCGACCAGTGAGACGTGGTCGCCGTCGCTCGCCGTGCGGAAGAGATCCTTGAGCCAGCGGTCGGTGTCCGCGGTCCGCTCCTTGCGGGCCGCGGCGTACGAACGGGTCTCTCCCCTCAATGCTGTGCCCCCTTGCCGAGCTCCTTGCTGGGCTCAGCCCGGACGCCGTCGTCCGGGCGTCGCCGTGGATCCGTCGTTTCGGCCGAGCCCCGCCGGGTCACAGGGCCTCAGGACCCCGCTCTCCCGTGCGAACACGGACGACGGTGTCCACCGGGACGGACCAGACCTTGCCGTCACCGATCTTGCCGGTGTGCGCCGCCTTGACGATGACGTCGATCACGTCCTCGGTGTCATCCTCTTCGGCGAGGACCTCCAGGCGGACCTTCGGCACCAGGTCGACCTGGTACTCGGCGCCGCGGTAGACCTCGGTGTGGCCGCGCTGGCGGCCGTAGCCGCTCGCCTCGCTGACCGTCATTCCCTTGATGCCGAACTGCTCCAGTGCGGCCTTCACGTCATCGAGCTTGAAGGGCTTGATGATCGCCGTGATGAGCCTCATGCGTCCACCTTCTTAGCTGCCGGGGCGGTGGGCCCGTTGGGGGAGGTCACGCCGGAGGCGTAGACCGTGCCGAGGTCATACCCCGTCTCGGCGTGCGCGGTGACGTCGATGCCGGTGCGCTCGTCGTCGACGGTGATCCGGAAGCCCATCGTCTTGTCGATGATCTTCCCGAGAACCCAGGTGATGACGAAGGAGTAGCCGCCGACCGCGACCGGGCCGAGCACCTGCAGGCCCAGCTGGCCGAATCCGCCGCCGTAGAACAGACCCTTGCTCTGCTGGTCGAGGAAGGGGTACGCGGCCAGGAAGCCGAGCGAGACGGCGCCGATGACGCCACCCACCAGGTGCACGCCGACCACGTCGAGGGAGTCGTCGAAGCCGAGCTTGTACTTCAGGCCGACGGCGTAGGCACAGAGGACACCGGCGAGCAGGCCGATGAGCATCGCGGCCCACGGGTCCACGAAACCACAGGCGGGAGTGATGGCGACCAGGCCGGCGACCGCGCCGGAGGCGACGCCGAGGCTGGTGGCGTGCCCGTCGCGCATCTTCTCCACGACGAGCCAGGCGCCCGCGGCGACCGCGGTGGCGATCTGGGTGTTCATGAACGCCAGGCCGGCCGTGCCGTCGACGGCCAGCTCGGAGCCGGCGTTGAAGCCGAACCAGCCGAACCACAGCAGGCCCGCGCCGAGCAGCACGAACGGGAGGTTGTGCGGCCGCATCGGCTCCTTGCGCCAGCCGGTGCGCTTGCCGAGCACGAGACACAGGGCCAGGCCCGCGGCACCCGCGTTGATGTGGACGACCGTGCCGCCCGCGAAGTCCTCGATGCCCATCGTGTTGAGCCAGCCGGTGCCCCACACCCAGTGGGCGATCGGGAAGTAGACGATCGTCGCCCAGAGGATGGAGAAGAGGATCCACGCCCCGAACTTCGCCCGGTCCGCGATCGCGCCGCTGATCAGCGCGACGGTGATGATGGCGAAGGTCAGCTGGAAGGCGGAGAAGACCAGGCTCGGCATGCCGGTGCCGTCGTCCTTGGTGGCCGTGTCCACCAGGCTCTGCAGGCCGAGTGCGTCGAAGCCGCCGATCACGTTGTTGATCGCCGAGCTCGGGTTGTCGGTGAACGCCAGCGAGTGTCCGAACAGCACCCAGGCGATGGTGACCGTGATGATGGCGCCGAACGACATCATCATCATGTTCAGGACGCTCTTGGCCCTGGTCATGCCCCCGTAGAAGAAAGCGAGACCCGGAGTCATCAGCAACACCAGCGCGGTGGCCGCGAGCATCCAGGCTGTGGTGCCGCTATCGATCTTCACGACGCGACCCTCCTTACATGTGACGTGTGGCCACAGCGTGTTCGTCCGGGGTTTCATGACTCGACCAGGCGTGTTTCACATTCGTGAATCTCGCCACACTGGTGTTTCGGACGCGTTTCGGTGTTCTCACTCCTCCCATTTCGGCTCAGCAATATCAGCCGTGAGATACTTAGGTTTGCCTAACCTTCGATCAAGGAATGCCGAATGCGTCTTCGCCTGGCCGTCGCCGCCATGCTCCCCGTCCTCGCCCTCGCCGCCTGCGGCACTTCCACGTCCTCGCAGGAGGCGGGACCGACCCGGACCGTCAAGCACGCCATGGGCGAGACGAAGGTGCCGATGACCCCCAAGCGGGTGGTGGTGCTCGACACGGACAAGCTCGACACGATGGTCTCGCTCGGCCTGGCGCCCGTCGGCGCGGCACAGGCCTCCCAGAACCAGAAGTGGCCCGCCTACCTCGGCTCGGCCCTGTCGGCCACCAAGGCGGTCGGCACCACCCAGGCCCCCAGCATCGAGGCCATCATGGCGCTCAAGCCGGACCTCATCCTGGGCAGCAAGTTCCGGCAGGAGGCCTTCTACGACAAGCTCAGCAAGATCGCGCCGACCGTGTTCACCGAGAAGGTGGGCATCACCTGGAAGGAGAACTTCCTGCTCGACGCCGAGGCGCTGGGCAAGAAGGACCAGGCCCAGCAGCTGCTGTCGGGTTATGAGACGCGGGCCAAGGAGGTGGGCGCGAAGTTGTCGAAGCTGAAGGTGAGCATCGTACGGTTCATGCCCACCGAGATCCGCATGTACGGGCCCGAGTCCTTCAGCGGCATCGTGGTGGGCGACGCGGGCATCCAGCGGCCCGAGGCGCAGAAGCTGGCCGACCAGGCCGACAAGCGCTTCGGCAAGCTGAGCCAGGAGAACATCGCCCAGGCGGACGCCGACGCGATCTTCTACACCGCGTACGGGGAGGCGGCCGTCAAGTCGCAGACCACGGTGACCGGCGGGCCGCTGTGGAAGAACCTCGGCGCGGTCAAGTCGAACAACGCGCACAACGTGGACGACGAGATCTGGATGACCGGAATCGGCGTCACGGCGGCCGGCAAGATCCTGGACGACCTGGACAAGTACCTCACGCCGCTGGCGTCGTAGGCCGCGTCAGGCGTACCCGGTCGCCTTTCCTGACCCTCCCGGGCCGCACCACTCGCGCGTACACCCCCGCGCAGGGCTGCGGCCCCATGTCGAACACGGGCACCCGGTTGTGCCTGGCCACCGTGCGCAGCGCGTCGGCATCGCGCCCGAGACTCCCGTGTTCGAGCGTCGGCACCGCGCAGCGCGGGCTGGCCACGATCACCGCCAGCACCACCTCGTCACCGATGCGCAGCTCGCGTCCCACCCAGTCGTTCTCCACGAACCCCTCCGCCTCCGTCCCGATCACCAGATTGGGCCGGTAGCGGAGGGCCTCGACGGTGCCACGCGGGCCGAGCGCGCCGATCCGCGCGATCGCGGAGGTCGTGATGAGGTGGATCGGGGCGAAGTCGAAGAACGTCCCGGCGGGCGAGGCGCCGCCGAGCGTGCCGACGGTGTGGGGGACCTCCGCCTCGATGCCCTCGGCCAGCACCCGTTCCGGCACCGAACGCTCGAACTCGGCGCCCTCCGGAGGCACGTCGATCAGCCGCACCTCGCGCCCGAGCAGCGTCGACAGCTCCTCGTCGCCGGGGACTCCGGTGCCCTCGATCGTGAGCAGGCCGCGCCAGAGGCGGGGGTTCTTGGCGCTGGCGATCTTCCCGGTGGCGACGTCGAGCACCGCCCGCGCGCGGTCCCCGGCCAGCCCGCGCTCGGTCACCTCGCTCTCGGTCAGCTCCTCCCCCAGCATCGACTTGACGGGGTAGCGCCGCACGGCCTCCAGATACATGGGGCGATCTTACGGCTGCGCCCAGAACCGCCTCAGATGCGGCACCAGCTCATCCGCCCGATCGTCGGGGAAGAACAACCGCCCGCCCTCGATCTCGACGATCTCCTTGACGCCGGGGATCGTGTCCCGCAGCCACCGGGCCCAGCTCACGTCGAAGAACACGTCTCCCGTGCCCCAGACCAGGAGCGTCGGCACGGTCAGCACGGTGAGCTGCGGCTCGATGGCGATCATGTCCTTGGCGTCGATGGAGGTCAGCAGGCGCTCGAAGGCACGGCCGCCATCGGGCTTGGCGAAGATCGGCCGCAGGTACGCCTCCACCAGCGCCGCCGGGTCGTCGATCCGCTCGTAGCCCTCGCCGTACGCGGTCTGGGCCAGGAGCTCCGGCTGGTCCAGGACGAGCGCGGTGAGCGGGGCCAGCTCGCCCTTGGCGGCCAGGTCGACCGTGGGCTCGAACGCCTCGGGCGGGGTGTTGGTGTGGACGTCGCAGTTGGTGAGGGTGAGCGTACGCAGGCGCTCGCGGTGGCGTACGGCGAAGACCTGGGCCACGGCGCCGCCGGTGTCGTTGGCGACGAGATCCACCTCGGTGAGCCCGAGCCCTTCGCACAGCTCCTCGACGGCCTCGGCCAGCGCGGGGATCGACAGATCGTCGCGCGGGTCGCTGCCGCCGTGCAGCGGCAGGTCGATGGCCACGCAGCGGCGCTCGTCGCGGAACGCGGCGATGACGTTGCGCCACAGGTACGAGCTGGTGCCGACGCCGTGCACGAACAGGCTGACCGGCCCGTCCCCCACGTCGACGTAGCTGATGCCCTCCATGGAACCCTCCTTGAGCCAGATTACAAACCGACTGTCGGTCTACGAAATTACCGACTGACGGTCGGTTTGTCTACAGTGGGTCCATGAACCTCAAGGCGGAGCGCGGCGCGGCCACCCGCGACAGGGTCCTGGCGATCGCCACGCGGCTGTTCGCCGACCGGGGCTACGACGACACCTCCATCGAGGTGGTGCTGCAGGAGTCGGGGCTGAGCCGGGGGGCGCTGTACCACCACTACGCCGGCAAGGACGCCCTCTTCGAGGCGGTGCTGGAGGCCACGGAGTCGGCCATCGGCGGCAAGATCCTGGCAGCCGTCCGCGGCATCACCGACCCGGCGGCGGCCCTCCGCGCCGGCGTGCTGGCCTGGATCTCACTCGCCGGGGACCCGGTCATCCAGCGCATCGTCCTCATCGACGCGCCTGCGGTGATGGGCTGGGAACGGTGGCGGGCCATGGAGGAGCGCTACTCGTTCGGGATGCTGAAGGAGGCTCTGGGGGCCACGGGGGCGGTGCCGGCCGAGTTCCTGGACCTGCACGCGCACATGCTGCTGGCGGCCGTCAACGAGAGCGCCCTGATGGTGGCCCGCGGCGGCGACCCCACCACCGCGGTGGCAGCCGTCGAAGAGTTCCTCCGCCGCCTCCTCCGGCACTGAAGTCCAGCGCCTCGGCCAACGCGGGCCGCCCGCCGTCGAAGGCGCCGGGCTCCACCGCACACCGACCCACCGACGTGCCACACCGCCACGCCCACCCGCGCCCGTCACCCCGAAGCGCCGCGTCGGCGGGACGTGGGACGGCGGGGCCCGGCGCCCACCACAGCGCCCAGCCCGACAACGCCCGCACCCCGGGCAGCCCCCGGGGTCAGGCGTGGGTGGGGCCGGTCAGGCGGCTGCGGTGGCCATTTTGCGGAGGCGGGCCAGGGCGTCGCGTTCGATGCGGCGGGCGCGGTCGCGGCCGATGCCGTAGCGCTCCCCCACCTCCGTGAGCGTGTGCTCGCGCCCGTCCACCAGCCCGTACCGCCACCGCAGCATCTCGCTGGTGTCGCCCTCGAGCCCCGTCAGCCACTGGTCCAGCCGCTCGCGCTCCAGGATGTCGATGGCCTGCTGCTCGGGATCGGCCCACGTCTCGTCGGCGATCATGTCGCCGAGCTCCGTCTCGTCCTCGTCGCCCACCCCGAGCTGGAGCGAGACCGGGTCGGAGGCCCAGCGCCGCAGCTCGCGCACGCGCTCGATCGGCAGGTCGAGGATCTCGGCGAGATCGTCGTCCGTGGGCTCGGCGTCGAACTCCGCCAGTATGTCGCGGCGGACCCGCATCAGCCGCGTCATCTGCTCCCCCGCGTGCGTGGGCAGGCGCACCGGGCGGGCCTGCTCGTGGATGGCACGCCCCACCGACTGCCGGATCCACCACGTCGCGTACGTGGAGAACTTGTAGCCCCGCCGGTAGTCGAACTTCTCCACCGCCCTGACCAGCCCCAGGTTCCCCTCCTGCACCAGGTCGATCAGGGGCATCCCCCGCCCCGAGTATTTCCGGGCCACCGCCACCACCAGGCGCAGGTTGGCCTGGATGAACTCGTCCTTCGCCCGCTGGCCGGAGATGGCCAGGCGCTCCAGCTCCTCGTCGGCCGCATCCCCGATGCGCGGCTCCGAGCCCCCACTGTCGAGCAGCTGCTCGGCGAAGAGACCCGCCTCGATCCGCTTGGCGAGCTCCACCTCTTCCTCCGCCGTGAGCAGCGGGACCCGGCCGATTTCGGCCAGATATGTCCCCAGCAGATCGCGCTCAGCGATGTGCTGCTCCTGCGTGCGACTCCCCGTAGGCCTTGCCATCCCCTGGCACCTCGTTCCGCAGCTGCGTTCTATATCCGGCCAACGTGCGGCCAGACGCAAAGATTCCCTAAAGCAGTACGTCGCTGGGATGGTTCTGGATGTCCTCCTAAAGGAGGAGACCGCCGCGAAACACCTGGTGAACGAGGGGGACGCCGGGCCGGTAAGCAAGGTGTACATAGGAGGGGGCATCGAGCACGACGAGGTCCGCACGGGTCCCGGGGCGTAGCCAGCCTACGTCCGTACGGCGCAGCGCGCGCGCCCCGCCGTACGTCGCGGCCCTGATCGCCTCCAGCGGCGTCATCCGCATCTCGCGGACGGCCAGCGCCACGCAGAACGCCATCGACGACGTGAACGACGACCCCGGGTTGCAGTCGGTCGCCAGCGCCACGGTCGCCCCCGCGTCGATCAGCCGCCGGGCGTCCGGGTACGGCGACCGCGTCGAGAACTCCGCCCCCGGCAGCAGCGTCGCCACCGTGTCCGACGACGCCAGCGCGTCCACGTCGGCCGGCGTCAGATGGGTGCAGTGGTCGGCCGAGGCGGCGCCCAGCTCGCACGCGATGCGTACGCCGGGCCCCTCCCCGAGCTGGTTGGCGTGCACCCGCACCCCCAGCCCCGCCTTGAGCCCGGCGCCCAGGATCTCGCGCGTCTGGTCGCCGTCGAAGGCCCCACGCTCGCAGAACACGTCGACCCACTTGGCGTGCGGGGCGCACGCGTCGAGCATCTCCCCGGCGACCAGCCGCACGTAGGAGTCGGCGTCCATGCCGGCCGGCACGACGTGCGCCCCCAGGAACGTGGTCTCGCCGGTCAGCCCGGCGGCGATCTCCAGCGAGCGCCGCTCGTCCTCGACGGTCAGGCCGTACCCGCTCTTGATCTCGACGGTCGTGGTGCCCTGGGCCAGCATCTCGTCCACCAGCGCACGCGCGTGGGCGGCCAGCTCGGCGTCGCCGGCTTGCCGGGTGGCGGCGACCGTGGTCCTGATGCCGCCACCGGTGTACGGCTCGCCGGACATGCGGGCCTGGAACTCGGCCGTCCGGTCACCCGCGAAGATCAGGTGGGCGTGGCTGTCCACGAAGCCGGGGATGACGGCGCGGCCCTCGACATCCACCCGCTCGTCGGCGTCGGGGGCCTGCGCGGCGGGCCCGGCCCAGGAGATCAGGCCGTCCTCCATGACCAGCGCCGCGTCGGGGATCTCCTCGCGCTCGGGGTCGCCGGTGTACAGCGAGCCGATCCCGTCGATCAGCGTCGTGCTCATCTCACCCTCCGTATCGCCTCTGCCAGCAGGGATCCGACGTCGCCGAGCCGGTGCCGCCCGTCCGTGACGACGCGGCGGCCGCCGGAGACCACCGAGTGCACGTCCGATCCCTGCTGGCAGAGGCGATACGGAGGGTGAGATGAGCACGACGCTG